>JABXHG010000245.1 GCA_013393545.1 Alteromonadaceae bacterium
GTTCAGAGAGGGCGCGTTTGATTTTCAAACTTCGCAACAGAACCAGTAAAAAGCACACCACTCAACAGTAAAAAGCACACCACTCAACAGTAAAAATAAAAAAATAGTGTTTACTAACTGTAATTTTGTTATATACTGTATTTATAAAATAAAATGTATGTTCGAAAGGAAGAAAATTTATGGTCGATAAACACAATATGTTATGGGTCAGTGACCGTAACTTTAACAAAGAAGATTTTAAAGACCAACAATATTTTCAGGTGGCTGAACATAATAACCTAATTACTAAGGCACGTCATGATTTAAATGCCCGTGAGTTAAAGATTATGGACTACGTCATATCAAAGATAAAACCTGATGATGAACACTTTAATATTATTCAAACGTCGATGTATGAGCTATCTAATGTTCTTGATTTAAAGCGTAGCGGTCGTACGTACTCGCAACTTGCCCAAAATTTGCAGGATATGCGTGCTAAATCTATCAGAATTTATAGTGAAGAAGAGCGTCGTATTACAATGACTGGTTGGTTTGAAGTGGTGCGTGTTTGGGAAAATGGGCAAATACAAATTAAAATTAATGAAGAATTTGCGCCATTTCTGTTGCAATTAAAAGATAAAGGGCACTACACCCAATACTTACTCGTTGATACCGTTAAACTGAAAAGTAAATATTCTATTTTGCTTTATAAACTCATGCGTGAAGCTGATAAAGATAACGGTAGTTCCATTGCCATTGTCCAAGGAACGCCTGATGAGTGGAAAGAATGGCTAGGTGCGCCAGAAAGTTATACCTATGGACGATTGAAAGATAATATTTTAAACCCAGCAATTGAAGAAATTAACCTTGAAATTGGGGATATGGACTTAGAGTTATTTCAAGCACGCCGTGGTCGCGAGGTCGTTCAAGTAGAAGTTCACAATAATTTTATTCGTAACCCACGTTTTTAATATAAGGGGGGAAATGATGAATATAATAAAAAGAGGGATACCGCCCTAGCCTGCACAGCTCACGGTATCCCTAACATTTAGCAAAACAACCAACCATTTGAAAGGAAGTTTCACTATGAAGAATAGTATCACAAAAGTAAGTCTAGTTGTATCAATTATCAGTCTGTTGGTAGTGGGTTTTCTTGCGCTACAAATGAACAAACAAGCTAGTGAACTACAAGATGTTCAACAACAAGTTGACGATAATACTAACGTTACTGATCCACGGCAAACGTCATGGGCATTACAAAACATTTGGGTATTTGATAATCAAACGCACAAATATGTCCTAACACATATCAGCAAAGGGAACAGTAAAGCTTTAAGAGATAAATTGCTTAAAAACCAATCGGGCATGCTCACACAAGTATCTATTACTCACCCTGTCGTACCGTTTATCTATGTTCAAAACAACAAAATTAGCTATGATAAACTGACCACTAAGGGCATGAACTCACCACAATTACAACGAGTTCACACAAATTTAACTTATAAGTAAGGGGAGAGTTCATGGATACAGTAATTACAGCGTTAATTGTTTTCGGAGCATTAATTTACATGCGTATTCATAATCACAGTCACGCTGATTATGACGAAGATAATCCTAAGGGGTTTGATGTACGGGCATTTATCTTCCCGATACATTATTTCATTCGCAGTACGATTTTTAACACTTTTAAAAGTAACGGTCTTGCATTCTTTTTTGTGCTTTTTGTCGGCGGATACGCTTTACTGTTAGACGTCCCGATTTGGTACATGAATAGAACAGCAGGCAAAATGTTTGACGACTTTTTTTATATTTTAGAGGAGGATCTGAATTTGTTTGAATGTGTGAATGTATTTAAATCAATTAAATCAAGTTAGCTACTTGCATTAAGATTGGCACAACAATTACGAACAAGACAGTTGATGTTGTAACAAGGTTAGTAGCGTAGTCAACATCACCATGTGATTGATCAACTAGAATAGGTAGGACAGCTAAACCAGGAGCAGCTGATTGAATGATGAATGAGTTTGATTCGATAGTTGGTAATGAAGTACCCATCATTGAACCACCAATAAGAATAATGCTAATCATGATTGCAGGAGCAACCACAAATCTACCTAATAGAGCTAGGATTGTATCACGGTCGAATCTGATTGATTTCAAACCTGCATCGGCTAAGATAATACCGATGTAGATCAATGACATTGGTGTAACGATACCACCGACCATGTCCAAAGTCTTGTTGATCCAGTCAGGAACTGGGATAGCAAGTAGTAAGAAAACAAGTGATACTAAGAAACCAACAAGTGGAGCAGGAAGTAATTTTTTCCAGTTAAAGTCTTTCTTAGCACCCTTTTCAACGGTTGGATCATCACTTGAGATGAAGAAGACACCAACAGCCCAAGTTGAAATTGTATTCATAACATAGTAGATAAGGAAGTAAGGTAAACTCTTAGTTCCAAATAAAGCCATGTTTAGAGGTAAACCGATAAAGATGGTATTAGCATTAACGAACATGTTAATGAAAGTACCACGACGGCCCTTTCTAATACGGAAGACCTTTGTTAAGATCCATGCAATGATGTAACCAATCGTGAAACTGGCGAAGGTAAAGATCAGTCCGCCGGACAAACTTGCTAATTTATCTCTGTTCAAATATTTAAGAACAGAGACGAAGATTGAAGCAGGTAAAGCAATTTTCATAATGATAAATGAAATATTGCCTTTAAATTTATCGCCTAAACGTCCTGATCCTCTTAGCCAATACCCCAAAGCAATGACAAGAACGATTTCAGCAACACTTTCAAGTGAAGTGATAAATGCAGCCATGAATAAATTCCCCTTTATTTAACAAAAATTTTAATTAATATTTAGGTTCCCACTTAAGATCAGCAACTGCTTTTTTAGCGTCTGTAGCAGTTGTTAATTTTTCGTCAATAGCTTGTTGAGCAGCACCATTGGCAACAGTCATACTGAACTTGTCTAGTTGTGAAACTGGAGGAAGAACAGCAGCACCAGGTTGTGTAGGATCAACGATACCACCCAATGAGTGAGCAGCTTTGTTGATCATGCCATCTGAAAGAATCTTAGCATTAACAGCCATAGAACCAAGACCAAGACCTGGGTAAACTAAAGCGTTATTTGCTTGACCGATATGATATGTAACACCATTGTATTCAACGGGTTCAACAGGAATACCAGTAGCAATAAGAGCCTTGCCATCAGTCCATTTCAAAAGGTCTTCAGCCTTAGCTTCAGCAAGCTTTGTAGGATTTGACAATGGGAAGATAATTGGACGTTCTGTATGAGCGGCCATTTCCTTGATAACAGCTTCTGTAAAGGTACCAGGTTGTGTTGAAGTACCAACAAGAATAGTAGGGTGAACAGCTTTAACAACAGCTTCTAAGTTTGTTAATTCATCAGCATTAGCAAATTCACTACGTTTTCTTGTAAATGGCTTTTGTTCTGGTGTTAAATCTTCAGTATCATCGAACAAAAGGCCTTGTTTGTCGACTAGGTAGAAATGTTTTCTAGCTTCATCTTCAGAAAGTCCTTCTTCAACCATTGCATCGAAGATTCTCTTAGTAATACCAGCACCGGCAGTACCAGCACCAAATGATAGATAAACTTGATCTGTAAGTTTTTCCTTGGAAATATTCAAAGCACCAAGAATACCAGCAAGAGTAATAATACCTGTACCTTGAATGTCATCATTGAAGGTAAGAATATTATCTTTGTACTTATTTAAGATGTTAGCAGCATTGCTACGGCCAAAGTCTTCAAAGTGAAGATACATATCAGGGAATAAGTTTTCAGCAGTTTCAACAAATTTGTCAACGAAGTTGTAGTACTTGTCGCCAGTAACACGTTCGTGATGATTACCCATGTATAGATCATCAGCTAATAATTCTTTTCTGTTTGTACCTACATCAAGGACAACAGGAAGAACTGATTTAGGATCAACACCAGCAGCAGCTGTGTAAACCATTAATTTACCAACAGAGATGTCAACACCTTGAACACCCCAGTCACCAATACCAAGGATACCCTCGCCATCAGTAACAACGATTAACTTGATATCGCGACCAGCAGATGCATTCTTCAATGATGCTTCAATATCATCTTGATCATCGATTGATAAGAAAGCGGCATTTTGTGGATCTAAGAAGAGGTGACTGTAGTTTTCAATTGTGTCAGCGATTGTTGGATCATAAACAACTGGCATAAATTCATTAACATGTTGACTGAATAACTTGTAGAATAAAGTAACATTTTCATTGAAAAGATCCATCAAATACATTCTCTTAGCCAAGAATGTATCCTTATTAGAATAGTTTTCATAAGCTTGTTCGACTTGTTGATCCAAAGTTTGCACGAATGGTGGCAACAAACCTTCGATGTGATTTTCTTTTCTTTCTTCCTTAGTAAAGGCAGTACCTTTATTTAAGAAGTGATTGTTTAATAGATCTAAACCCTCATATTTCATAAAATGATTCCTCCTAATTTAATTTTCTAACCATAATCACATTATAATAAAAAGTATGATCTGTTATATCAATATATATATATATAAACATAATTTTCATATATTGAATTTATATAAAATATTAACTTAGCATATTTTTTTATATATAATGTTTTCTTAACTAACTTCTAAGGAGTATCATAGACCATAATAAAAAATATAGTCAAATATATTAACTTGGTAGATTGCAAATTTAATCCGAATTTTTTGACAAATTGGTCAGCATGACCTGATAAGGTGTTTGCCAGTCAAGTATTTTAAGTGGTCTCTGATTAATTTCGAGTAAGGTGGTTTTCAAGCCTTGAGCACTAATCTTGAGCACTAATGTGCTCAAAATAAGTCCCCTTAGGATAAAAATAGCGTAAGTTCCGATTAAATCGTTCATTACTGCCGCGCTCAGCTGGCGTATAAGCATGGCAGTAATAGGTCTTAATACCGTATTGTGCTTCAAGTGATACTAGACCGCTAAACTCAGTGCCACGGTCCACCGTAAAACTATGCACCGGGCCATTAAAAGTTGCTAGAAACTTATTTAGGGCTTCATTAACAGTCGCTGTCGTCCGGTTTTTTAATCGGTAGGCCCAAAGGAAACGTGATTTGCGATCGATTAAGGTTAATAAAACTGCCTTACTATGCCCACGAGGACCAACGACTGTATCTAGTTCAAAATCGCCGATGCGATTACGTTGATTAATCATCATGGGACGCTGTTCAATTGATCGCCCCAAAGATTGATTATATTTAGAACGTTGGTCAACGTTACGCCGTTGGCGCACGCCATGTTCAGGCAAATCATTTAAAGAAAACTCAATTTTCCCTTGATTTAACCAATTATAAATTGATTTAGTCGCTAGTTTAAATTCGTGAGCTATCATTTCTGGTGACCAACTTAGCCGTAAATGGTTTAAAATTATTTGCCTTAATTTGTCATTCAATTTAGTCTTTCGGCCACATCGTGACCGCTTGTATTCGGCATCTGTTTGTGCTAATTCAGCCTGATAAGGTTCACATCGAGCTAATTCATAAGAAATTGTGGCAGGTGATCGTTTTAGGCGATCGCTCATTTGGATATTGGACAGGCCTAGTTCACAAAAGGTTTCGATTTTAATTCGTTCGGAATAGGTTATACTAGACAAAAGATCAGCTCCTAAAAGATGGGTTTGTGGTAAACACCATTTTAAAGGAAGCTGATCTTTTTTGTCCGAACAGCGTTCGGATTAATTTTACAATCTACCATATAAATACTAATAATCCCGAAGTTCAAAGAACAAATTCTCTTTCATTAGCCAAAAAATTATCTGATGACTTTACAAACCCAATTATTGTAAAAATCATTTCCCGTCACCATAAACTTCAAACAAACAAAGATGAAACCCAGATAAAAGTATCAAGAACTTTTTTAAGTGAGCTTAAGCTTCTTGCTTACCTGGATAATGCAGAAGTAGTTAGTGTTATAGAAAAAGCACCTGAAAATTTGAGCCGAGTTCATTATGGAATGAATAATTTTTATAACGAACCGCCATTTGCAGAACGGCTAGAAGAAATAGTAAGCCAAATAAAACCTATTCCAAGTGTTATTAGGGAAAGTTTCATTAATGAAATTTTGACTTGCTATTTTGGCAATCAATATGGTGTCTCTGATGCTGCTTTACCTTTTTATAAAAAAATGATTCAAAATTTAACACCCAAAGAGATTGATTATCTATTGCGTTTATTAATCAATAAAAATGAAGAGGTCAAAGAAATTCTTAGGAAAAGTTGGAAGAAACAGCTGTTGACCGAGTTGATTGAATCAATCATGCCTAATATTAAGGGCAATGATGATTTAACAAATATTTATAAACAATTCTTAAAGCAATATAAGATTACTAATTCTTAGAAAAGCAGTAGTTGATTAAAATCAACTACTGCTTTTTTGATCAAGCTAAATTAGCTTGCGCCGTTTGCGCAAAACTCCGCCTGAAAGGCTCCTGCTGAAGGCATGCTCATGATGCAAAATCATTCGGCCGACAGCCCCTGTCTGGAAGACTTTTTTACTCAAATTCCGATAGCAATTTTGAGTAAAAACGCGAAGCTTTGCCAAAAAGTGGCTAGCCAATCGGCTAACCATTTTGGCATTGCACAGCGAACTTGGGGGTCAAGGGGGAGCGTTATCTGTCCCCCTTGCAAGCACCGCAGCTGCCACAAATGTAGTCTTGTGGCTAGCATGCGGGTTGCCTGCCAAACCCCGTGAATTGATTTATTATGTGAGTAGAAACCCTTAGGGTTTCACGAGCTTAATCAATCAATTCACTTGCCTGAAAGGCAAAACAAAGGGGGTGGGGTTTGTGAGCGAACAACACAATATGGCTAGCTATCTATCCGATAAACAACCCAATCGGAAAGACAGTCGGCAAATCAATTTTAGAGTGAGCGAGCAGGACTATTTAAAGCTTTCGCAGTCAGCGAAAACTTTAAATATGTCCGTGCCTGCTTTTGTCAAAAAGAAGGCACAAGGGGCACGGATCGTTGCCCCCTTGATTGGCGCAGAAGAAGCCCAAGCATTAACCCGTCAATTAGCAAAAATTGGGGGTAATCTCAATCAATTAGCCAAACACGCCAATCAAGGGGGCAATGTTCCTGCCCAAGCATTGCAGGAATTGCAAAGTGAGGTGGAACATATATGGCAACGACTCACATAAAGAGGTCAACGAGCGCCTCACGGCTAGTCAATTATGCTGAAAAGCGGGCAGTCCTAAAAGATGGACTAAATCTTGATGTTGAATATGCCAAAAGTCACTTTAAACGAGTTCGTGAAGTGTACGGTAATCAAGGTAAAACACAGGCGTATGCTAGCCGTATCTCATTCAGTCCAAAAGAACTTGACCCTTCCAACAAAAAAGACCAACAAAAAGCCTTAGAAATTGCCAAAGAAGTGTATCAAAAGACTTATCCTAATCAACAGGTGGCACTATATGAACATGCTGATACGGACGCCTTACATATTCATGCTGTAATTGGGGCAATCGACTTGGAAACTGGCAAGAAAATGCACGGAAATTGGCAAGAATATCGTGAAAAGCTCGTTCATAACACCGATGAAATCGTACAAAAACATGGGCTAGAAGTAACGCAGACTGACCCTGAACGCTATGAAAAACGTTCTATGGCAGAAATTAAAATGCATGATCGTGGGCAACCCACATGGAAAGACCAAATCAGGCAGGCTGTTGATAGTACGATGTCTAATCAACTTATTTCCGATTTTCAGGCGTTTAAAGACGATTTAAAACAAAAAGCAATAGATGTATGGGAACGAGGTAAAGACCTTACCTATCAGCTAACAGGGACGAATTATAAAGCTCGTGGCAATAAACTTGGCACAGCTTACGAAAAGGAGGCAATTTACAATGAGTTGGAAAGACGTACCAGAGACCCAAGATACAACCAAACAGATACCAGAAACCCAGATACAAACAGATTTAACAGCGCTCAATCAGACCCTGAAAGAAATCAGGAACTATCAGGGCACACAAATTCAACTACAAAGCAAACAACAAATCGAACTGACCGAACAGCTGACACAAATCGAACAAGCCAGCCAAAAGGTCAATCAAGCCTTTCAAGAGACCTTGAACAATTTAGAGAACAGCAAAGAAACCAGCAGAGAACGATTAGTCGCTCTGCTCAAAGACGCTCAAAATCAGTTCAACGAACAAACACAGACCGTCAATCGCAAAACAATCGACGAATTGCAACAGATAAACAGTCTGCAAAAGAGCAACAACAACACGTTGAAAGCCCTAAACGACAGCCTAAACCAGACCGTTCAAGGGACTATGGACCAAGTCGCTAAGCGGTTATCGACTGAAATTAATCAAACTCATAAAAAAATGAGTTGGTTTGAAATTAAAAATTATTTGTATGCTGTAATTCCAACTGGTTTGCTTTCAGGGCTTATATTTTGGCTTCTAACGCACTTCTTTGCTTAAACCATATAAATAGACCCAAGCTCTCTTAATTCGTCTTAGAGACGATCTTAGGGGGCTTTTTTGTTTGATTATTTTTAAATTAAGAAAGACAAATAAACTGTAAGTCAATGGTAAATCGAATTAGCAGAACTAACTGCTTTAGCAGTTAGTTCTGCTTTGAGACTTTAAAGAATTGAAGAATATGGAAAAGGCGAAGCTTATTTAATTTATCTTTAATATTTTGTCTTTTAAACCCTTTTGCGTGCTTGAAAAGTTAGTATTAGCAAGGGTTTTAATGATTAAATGACTACTAAAAGGGATGTATATGACTACTAAAAGGGATGTATATGACTAGGTAAAGAGATGTTGATAGCTACTTTTTATATTTACAAGTAGCTATGTTTTGATATAATAAAAACATGAAGAAAGACTTTTCGAACGGACTTTCTTCATGTTTCTATAGACACGCAAAGGAGCGTATATACTATGAACAGTATAAATAAAAATGACGTAACAAGCAAAAATCAGATGATGCGCATGAACGAATTGCAAAAAAGAAAAGTGGTTGAGCACAATGATCTAATCAGTAGCGTTGCTAAAATGGATAAGACACCTCTTAAAATTTTTGAATTAGCAGTATCTGCTATCGATATTTCTAATCCGCCTAAAGATAATATTGTTTATTTATCTAAGCAGGAATTGTTTTCTTTTTTTGATGTTAGAAGTGAAAATAAGCATACACGGTTTAAACAAGCTGTTGAGAAAATGCAAAAACAAGCTTATTTTCAAGTTAGAGAAGTTAAAAATCAAGGTTATGAAATGAAAAGTATTGTGCCGATTCCGTATGTAGAATGGAATAGTTATAATGATGTCGTAACAATTGAATTTAATCACCGCATTATGCCTTATTTAATTGAACTAAATACAAATTTTACACAGTATGCTCTATCAGATATTGTTGAACTAAGTAGTAAGTACAGTATCATTCTCTATAAGTGGCTTTGTATGTCTTATAATCAATATGATTATTACAGTACGAAGGGGAATCGTAGAGAAGAACAGTTAGAAAAGTATCGAAATCCGTCTATCAGTATGAAAGAACTAAGACGATTAACTGACACTGTAAATGAATATCAACGTTTTACAAATTTTAGCAAAAAAATTTTAGATATTCCCTTAGAAGAGATTAATAACTATACACATTTTAATGTGACTTATGACAAGATTAAAAAAGGTAGAGCAATTGATTCAATTGTTTTTCATATCACTGAAAAGCGTATGGCAGATGATAATAGCTATAAGCAGGCAGATGAAACTTACTTAGAAGATAAAGCAAGAAAAGAGGCTGATCAAGAACAGTCTTATTTACAAGCAATGGAAAGTCGTTATACGAAAATATTAATGGATCATTTTATGTTGTCTCCGTATGATTTAATCGATAAGGCAATCATGGCAGGGTTACAGAAGCATGTCTACCCACTGTATGATGAATTAAAGAATTTACGGGGATTGAATGGTGTAGAAACACATATCTCTTATGTTTCGGGAAAAAAAGAGGGTTATTCAAAAAGAAATATTGCTAAATATCTTAAAAAAGCTATCGAGCAGTATCTGATTACTGTAAAAATTCAGGATAAGATGGATAACAGTTCAATGTGATTTATACGTTAATTTATGAATTCTCGAGCGTTTTAGACGTAAAGCGGCATGGACGCTCTTATTAAATTTAAAAGATAATGGGCAATCAATTGCTATCATTCAAGGAACTCCAGAAGACTTTAAAAACTGGCTTGGTGCACCTAAAAGTTATACATACGCTTATTTAAAACGAGATATTTTAAAACCAGCTATTAAAAAAATTAATTTGAAAATAAGCGATAGGGATTTAGAGTTGTTTCAGGCTAAAAGAGGTCGTTCAGTTACACAAGTAGAAATACAGAATAGTTTCATTCGCAATGATCGTTATAAATGAGTTAATATATTATTTTTGTACAATATTGTGCACAATGATGTGATAGTATTGTACGCAATGGGGAGGCGGTTGACATGAAACTCTATTCTATGAGGGATATTGCGGAAGAGGTTGGAAAAGATAAGTCAAAT
Source organism: Alteromonadaceae bacterium (assembly GCA_013393545.1). The sequence goes on from JABXHG010000245.1 coordinate 10,555, forward strand.
GTTTATCGTTATATAAAGAAACACAATATTGCGCACACCGATGTAAAAGAACGCGCAATATTGTTTAACGCAACGCAGAAAAACACTATTGTTAAAGGAATGACAGGCGAATCAAATTCTAACGTTGCGCAACGAGCACAACATACTCAGCACAATGAAGACAAGAACCAAAAAGATAACGATACTAGCCAAGTTATTGCTGCCATGCAAGCCAATATTGAAAATTTAAAAGAGCAAAATGCGTTATTAGCTAAGCAGTTGGAAAGTAAAGATAAACAGCTTAATGAAGCGCAAAAACTAGTTGATCAGCAACAACAGTTAAACTTATCAACACAGCGCCTTTTAAATCAGCAAAACGAACCACCAGAAGTTAAGCAACAAACGCAAAGCCCCCAAGAAAGTAATGAACAAACACAACAGCCAGAAGAAAATAAAGATTATCAAAAAAAAGCGACAAAGAAGAGCTTTTTTAAGCGCCTTTTTGATAGTTAAAAGGAGTCAATTTTAATGACAAGCTCACAGCAATATGTTGATATATACAGTTTTACTTCCGAAGAAAATCGTCGTTTTGCACGATCAAATTTTACCAAATTAGTGCACACTAATGCCCGTTTTGAAGGGATTAATACGACTTTACCCCAAACGCAAACAATCATGGACGGTATGAGTGTTGCCGGTGTACCTGTAGAAGACGTTTTAACAATTGTTAATTTAAAGCGTGGTTGGCAATATGTGACCACCGAAACCGCAGAAATGACCTTAGATATTGAAAAATCAATCAATAAAATTGTGGCTGCCGAAGATGCCTTAGTCCCTGGTGAATTACGACAGGGTCAAGGTGGGGTCAATTTAGGTGACGAAGAATTTTTTGCGAAGGAGGGGCCGACCGATGCTTAAGGGCGATCAACAGTTACCCGCGCTAGCATTACGGGCGCTGTTATACGAGGTTTCCGTGACACCGAAACCGGGACTGGTCGATCCGACCGATCCCGGGCCCCATCCGGACATGACCGTCTTCACCTTTATTGATAGTGCGGTGAGTTTGCAGCCCTACTTCGAGCAATGCCGTCAAGCCGGCCATGATTTTGAGGGTGCCGATCTGCGGCAATTATTTCAACAAATTCGGCCAGCGGGTGTGCAAGCGGAGGCGACGATGTTTGCGGCGACGCGGGGGGTCAACACCCACAAAGGGGCGATCTTTTCGCTTGGGATCCTGGTTGCTGCCAGCGCGGTCGTTTTGCGACAGGCTCAACCGACGATCGCGGCGGTTTTTCAAACGGTGAAGGCAATGGTCCGGGGACTGGTCCATCACGATTTAGGAGCCCTTAATCGGCAGACGGCCCAGACTGCTGGTGAACGGCAGTACTTAAAGTACGGGCAGGGCGGGATTCGTGCCGAAGCCGAAGCCGGCTATCCCACGGTCGTTAACGTGGGGTTACCCTTTTTACGGGAGCGGCGGGGGACCATCAATCAGCGTTTGTTGGATACGCTACTGATGATTGCGAGTCATACGAGTGACTCAAACCTAGTCAAGCGGGCCAAACCGTTGAGATTTTACCGTGGATGCAAGCACAGGCACAGCGGTACTTTGACTTAGGTGGGAGTACGACTAGTGAAGGCTGGGCCTTCTTAACGGACTTGAACCAGACTTTTGTTGCACGCAACCTTAGCTTGGGCGGGTCGGCCGACCTCTTGATTCTGACAATTTACGAGGCCCTCTTAGAAGGGACGTTAACGGCGGAATAAGCGTTAATAATCAGTAAAAAAACAGGTTTGTCGAATTTTTTCGACAAACCTGTTTTTTTGAGTTTTATGCGTGTCGGCCCAGTTTGTTATCGGTGATCAGGTCGATCGTCCGGTTCATCTGGTCACGGTAGTCGGCATTTTCGAGCAACATGGCCGCGATAATGTCTAGCGCGTAGGTGATGGCGAACTGGGAGTTCACGAAACGCGAGTTATTAACGAATTTACTATTCTTCACTTGGATGGTTAAATCGCTCAAAGCCGCGAGGTGACTGTTTTCATCAGAAGTGATCGAAATCACTTTTGCGGATTTCTTTTTGGCGAGGGCCACCGAATTATTCACTTCGTCGGTTTCCCCCGTTAGTTAAATGGCGAGGATCACGTCATCGGGCTGCATAATGCCCCCGCTGATGTACATGACGTGCGTATCGGTCATCGAAAACGCGGCGATACCCATCCGCAGTAAGCGTTGGGTCATTTCTTGAGCGGTGTAACCGGAACTGCCCAGTCCGAACAAGTAGACCCGCCGAGCATGGGAGATCAAGTTGACGGCGGTCTGCAGTTCATCAGTATAGAGTCGTTCCTAGGTTCCGCTGAGGATCTTTTGGTAGTAGTTGTAGACTTGATCGGCAACCGTGTCCGTTTGACTGACGACGGGGGCCTTGGGAGCGGGACTTTCCGCTAACTGGAGTTTAAAGTTGTAAAAGTTTGTGCAGCCCATTTTTTTGACGAAACGGGTGATCGTGGCGTTGCTCACGTCCACGGTCTTTGCCAAGCTCGAAATGGTCATTTTCTGCACTTCTTTTGGTGACTGAATGACCTTTAACGCGACTTTACGTTCCTGCCGCGAAAGGGTGGGGTACTGCTCTTCAACTGTGCTGACAATGCTCATAACGGCTTCATTCCAATCTATTTCCCAATATTAACGCTACAATACCATAGATTCCGTCGAATTCAAATAACCAGGTCGGTTAGAGCGTTACTTCGTGCTAAAAGATTTAATACTATCAATGACGAGGTCGGCAAACCACTGGCGATCGATGTGGAAGAGGACGTTGGCGTTGGGTTTACGGTTGGTAATGTGATAATAGTCGATCACCGTTTCACCAGCGGTCAGTTCGCCCTTAGTTTCGACCGCGACGTTGCAACGTTGACTCTCAAATTTTGTGGGATCGATCAACCAGGCGACCGTACACGGGTCGTAGAGTGGTAACCCCTTAAAGTTCCAGTGCTGATGGTCAAAGGACATCCCGTAGAAGTCGAGCAGTCCGCCCATCACATCGGCGACCGGGTTCTTGATCTTATGGATCTTTTTGATTTCTTCGGGTAATAATTGGGCTTCAAAGTCGACGTTTAATGGTGCTAACACGATGGGAATTCCCGATTCCATGACGATTTTAGCCGCTTCGGGATCCACTTGAATATTGAATTCGGTCGTGGGGCCCCAGTTCCTAGACCCATGCCGCCCCCGAGGATTACGATCTGCTTGATACTCGACCGGAGCTCAAGGTGGACCGAAAGGAAGAGGGCGACGTTGGTGCAGGGGCCGGTGACCACGAGGGTTACTTTTTTCTGATGAGTGGATAAGATTTTAGCCATCAGTTCAGTAGCGGGAATGCCCTGTGAGAAGAAGTCGGGATTCGGCAGGGTCGCGCCGTCAAGCCCGGTGATTCCGTGCATGCTGATCCCGGAAATCAGATCCCGGGTCAGCGGCTTAGCGTTACCGGAAGCGACGGGGATGTCTTCACGTTTCATCAGGGTTAAAAGGGACATGGCATTGCGTAGTGTTTGGCTATGTTTTTGATTACCGGCCGAAGTTGTAACCGCTAACAAATTAATGTTTTTTGAAGCGACTGCAATCATTAAGGCAATCGCGTCGTCGTGACCGGGGTCACAATCTAAAATAATATCTTCCAATGTTCTCAGCTCCAATTAATATCGTTAAAAAGTTGGTTAAGTTGGCCTTTCGACGGCCTTCGTGAAAGGCTGAATATAATCGTTTGCTTTTCTTACTATTAATAATTATAGTACAAGTTAGTTATTAATATAAGGGCCTGACCATGCACCCGAGACAAGGTCAGCCGGTTTAATTTTGATAATAAAAACACCAGCCACGTTACGACCGAAGTGTAACTTAAGTAACGTGGTCGGTGCTTTTTTATCAATTCATAATTATTATTGAATGATTATTTTTTATACCGTTGTTACCACTAATAATTTTAACAGAAAGCGGTGCGGGGTGCGATCAAAGTGTCACGATGACTTTACCATCAGGGTTACCGCCCTCAACGAGGTCCTGACCCTTTCGGATACCATCCAGAGTGAATGATTCCAAACGATCAATGGAAACGTGTAACTGATCATTTTGGATCATTAAGGCGATGGCGGCAAAAGCGTCACTGTCGCGGTATTCGCGTCGAGGGATGACCTGCTTATAAGCAACGTCCGGCTTGGCCTGACGATCCTGTGGCAGGGTGGTCAGTGAGACGTAGGTCCCGTGGGGCTTAACGATACTTAACCCGGCCGTCGCGGCACCACTGTTAGTGGCATCGATCAGGATGTCGGCCATGTCGGCGAATTTAGCGCTGACCCGTTCGGTATCGTAGGCTCCAAATTCGGACGCACCCAAGCCCAAGACGGTTTCCCGGGAGCTTTCCGTATCGATCCCAATGACGTATAACCCAAGGGCCTTCGCCATTTGAACCAACATGGAACCGACCCCACCGGAAGAGCCTAGAATAATGATCGTTTGCCCCTGCTTAACGTGGGCAATGTGCACCAGCGTATTGTAGGACGTGATCCCGGACAATGGTAAGCCGGCCGCTTCATACGGGTTGTACTTCTTGGGCCGAAGTCCTAAATGGTCCGTTGAAACCTTAAAGTATTCCGCGTAAGTCCCGATACCGGGGCGGGCGAGCACGTCATCGCCGAGGTCGTAATCGTGGACGTTGGTGCCCAGCTTGACGATCCGACCGACCGCGTCGGCTCCGAGAATGGTCGGGAACAACATGGTGACGCTGTTCCGGAAAGTTCCGTTACGCACGGCAATGTCGAATGCGTTAATGGCAAACGCCGACGTTTTGACGAGGACTTCGTTGGGCCGCAGTTTTGGCACCGGGAGTTCCAGCTCTTCCATAACGTTAGAGTTACCGTATTGATTAAAACCAAATGCTTTCAAGTCCATCCCTCCAAACGTTGATTAAGCTTGTTGCGCCTTCAAATCGAGCAAGGCGTTGTAAGCTAATTCGTGATCTTCTTCATCAGTTAACCCAGAAACGATCAAGCTACCAATGATCCCGGTGTTGGTGATCCCGATTGGGAAACCACCACCAACGATGGCGAAGTCTTTCGGGCTTAACCCGCTACCCTTGTAGAAACTGTCAGGATCGTCCGCGTAAACGGCCTTTTCAAAGAGGGAACTGTGATCGAACGCGTCGACGACGTTGGCCTTCTTTTGGATCCATAAATTATTTTCGTGCGTGGTTTGGGTGCCGGCGTGGAAGAAGACTTCCCGCTTGTTGATCGTGATTAAAATGCAGACCCGTTCAAAGTCGGCTTTTCCGATCTTGCGGAGACTGTCAACCAACGGATCAACGTCCGCTAAATTGAAGTGGCTGAGCAAAGCTTGGTTTTCCTGGTTTGCGATTTCGTCTGTAGTGAGCATTTAAAAAACCTCTTTCTAAAATATAATGCCTATTCCAATGGGTATGACGTATCAACCTTTTGTGGTAAGCCGGTTTCAAGGGACTTCTTAGCAGCAACGGCGGCCCGTTGTGCCATGATAACGTCGCGGCCTTCTGCAACCAATGGTTCGTCTTTCAAGATTGAACGAACGAAGGCTTTCATTTCAGCAGTGTAGGCTTCACGGTAACGTTCCTTGAAGATTGGAAGTGGCTTTTGTAATTCTTCGTTCTTGTTGTTGTAAAGTTCAACGGTACTGTTGCTTACGTTTTCAGCTTTCAGCATCCCTTCGGAGCCAAAGACTTCAACCCGTTGGTCATAGCCGTAAACGGCCCGACGACCGTTATCAATTAACCCGTAAGTCCCGTTTTCGAATTGAAGAACGAGGGCTAAGGTATCGATATCATCGATGTCCTTCAAGGTTGGGTCGATTAAAGTACCACCCTTAGCATACACCTCTGAGATGTTGCTGTTCATCATGTAACGCGCCATATCGAAATCGTGCATGGTGAAGTCGAATAATAATCCACCGATCCGTTGAATTAAATCGTGTGGCAGTAAGTCAGGGTCGCGGGAAGTGACTTTAACGATTTGAGGAGTCCCAATCTTACCATTGCGAACGCCTTCGTAGACGTTCCGGAATTGAGGGTCCATCCGACGGTTAAATCCGATTTGGAGTTTAACGCCGGCCTTTTTAACTTCGCGTAAAACGTTTAAGCTGGCTTCTTCGACTTGGTTCATACTCAATGGTTTTTCACAGAAGATGTTCTTCCCGGCTTTAGCAGCAGCCGTAACGATCTCTTCGTGGGTGTTTGTTGACGTAAAAATGAAAACGGTGTCAACTTTCGGGTTGTTGAGGATGTCATGGTAGTCGCGGGTCTGATTCGTGATTCCGATATCATTTAAATGTTCGGAAACGTTTTCAATGAAGACGTCGGCAACTTGTTCGATCACAATTTCTGGGATCGTCATTAAGTTCTTCAGATGCATTTGACCGGCGCGGCCTAAACCAATAATACCTGCATGTACTTTTTCCATAATATAAAACCACCTTAGTAAATATTTTTAAATAGTTAATACCCAAATTAAATTATTTATCTTCCGGTTTAACCCCGGAAGCGTCGCCGTACTTGAATTCCATTTGAATGAGTTCAAGTGATTTGCCCCGTGTTTCAGGCGCGCACTTATAGACGAAGATAAAGGAAAGAATGTTGAAACCAACGAAGATCAAGAAGGTCCAGGTCATCCCGACAGCACTGAGCAGAACCGGGAAGAAGTAACCAACTAAGAAGTTCGCAAACCAGAGGAAGAACGTTGAAACGCCCATCCCAAGGCCCCGCAAGTTTTGCGGGAAGATCTCTGACAAGAGTAACCAAACTAACGGTGAAATAAATCCTTGGAAGAACCCGAGGAACATCATCGTGCAAAGCACAACGTAGATCGGTAGTAACGGGCTCTTGCTAAGAAAGGCTGAAATCAACACGATGAGTAGTAATGAAATCGTCGTCCCAATGATCCCGGACATCAACATGCTCCGCCGGTTAACGCGGTTCATGATCGACATCCCAATGAAAGTGGCGATCACGGAAACAATCCCGTTCCCGATGTTGGCGATCAGGGCCGCATTATGGGCGAAACCAGCCTGGGTCAAAATCGTGGTGCCGTAATACATCATGATGTTGATCCCGATAAATTGTTGCATGACGCCGAGGCCGATCCCGATAAAGACAAGGCGCCGAATCCATGGCGTGGTCAAGTCTTTAAAGGTTGCCTGCTTGATTTCACTTTCCTGGTTCAACGTGTCTTGAATCTGGCTGATCTCATCCTTATAGTCCTTTTCCCGAGGCCGGATCCGCTTTAACGCGTCGAGCGCGTCGTCAAGTTTATTGACCATTACTAACCAGCGCGGGGATTCAGGAACGATCATCATCCCGAAGAATAACAGGACGGCGGGAATCATCCCAAAGCCGATCATGTAGCGCCAGATATGGGAGATGTGACCGAACCAGTTCCCGAGAATGGCGTTAACGATGAAGGCGAGCAGTTGGCCAGTAACGATCATTAATTCGTTTTGCGTGACCAAGCGACCCCGAATTGAAGGCGTGGAAATCTCGGACAAGTACGTTGGGACGATAACCGATGCGCCCCCGACAGCTAAGCCCAAGAGTGCACGGAAGATGATCATCAACAGGGCGTTGGGTGCGACCGCACAAGCTAAGGTACAAAAGAAGAATAGGACTGATAGGTACTTTAATAGTCGCCGCCGCCCAATTCGGTCGGATAACCGACCCGCTAAGACGGCCCCGAACGCGGCCCCGAGGGTGATCCCACTGGTAACCAACCCTTCATTACTTGATGAAAGGTTTAATTCCTGCGGGGTCGCCATGTAAACGATGGCCCCATTGATCACACCGGTATCGACCCCAAACAATAAGCCGCCAAGCGTTGAGATCAACGCGATGTGTTTTAAATTGTGCCCGGCATTTTGATTAACTTCATCATTAGTAGAAGAATCCAGCGGAACTTTGTCATCTCTGACCACTTTTTCTTCGGACATAATCGTTCCTCCTAAATAACAAACCGTTCTATTAATTTTGTTTATACCCTTATAAATGGAATACAAGTGAGTAGCTAATGGCGCCATAACAACATTTAAACAATCGTTACTGTGTGAACAAAGCACCATTTGAATTCACCTGCTATTATTTCACTATGGATTGTGAATGTCAATACTTTTAAAGAAAGCACTTTATTTGTGAAAATAATCTTTAAAATTGTGTTGACAAAGTTTGGTATATCAGTTATTCTGTAAGCGAACAAGGAAATGAGCATATCGCAGATGAAGGCTGAAATTCCTCCGAAACGTGATAATTTCACAAGCGATTGCTCAGTTAAGAAATGCTTATGGAAAGGGGTATCAACATGGGAAAAAGTACAAATATCACAAGTCAAAATATCACAATCGGTATTATTGGTATGGGTCGTATTGGGAACGTGCATTACAAAAATTTAAAGCGAATTCCGAATGTCACCATTAAATATATCTGTGATTTGATTGCGACTGATGACTGGGGTATGAAATACAAGGCCGCCGAAAACGTCGTTACTGATTATCACGAAGTTTTAGCGGATCCGGATGTTCAAGCCGTATTGATCTGTGTGCCAACCGACTTACACCCACAATTCACGATCGACGCCGCTGAAGCTGGTAAAGATATCTTCTGTGAAAAGCCCGTTGGGTTTAACAATGAAGAAATTTTGAAAGCGCTTAGCGTTGTCAAGAAGACTGGGGTTAAATTCGAAGTCGGCTTTAACCGGCGTTTCGATAAGAACTTCCGGCGAATCGTTGATCACCGCGAAACCGGCGATATCGGTGATGAACAGGTTCTGAAGATCACTTCACGGGATCCCGAACCACCATCGATGGATTACGTTAAACGATCCGGTGGGATCTTCATGGATATGACGATCCACGACTTTGACATGGCTCGCTACATTACCAACGCCGAAGTCGACCAAGTCTTTGTAACTGGGAACGTCTTGATCGATCCAGAGATCGGTAAAGCCGGTGACATTGATACAGCAATTATTAATTTATCCTTTAAGAACGGCATGATGGGGGTTATCGACAATAGTCGCCAAGCCGTTTACGGCTACGATCAACGGATCGAATTATTCGGTTCTAAGGGCATGGCCCATGCGGATAACGTTAACGATAGTACGACGACCTTTTCCGGAAAGGATGCTGTCAGCGGCGACAAGCCAATATTCTTTTTCCTTCAGCGTTACATTGACGCGTACAAGGATGAACTAGAATCCTTCTTGGACGCTGTTCGCGGCGTTCACGATGTTGAATGCACCTTTGAAGATGGCATTAAAGCAATTCGGTTAGCTCAAGCGGCCAAGAAGTCACTTGAAACTGGCCAACCAGCAAAAGTTGAAGACATTTAAATAAACCTAGGAGGTTATGATAATGAGTTCAAACGTTAAAGAAGATATTAAATGGGGTATTGCACCAATCGGCTGGCGGAATGATGATATTCCTTCAATCGGGAAAGATAACAATTTACAGCAATTATTAAGCGACATTGTCGTTGCCGGATTCCAAGGTACCGAAGTTGGGGGCTTCTTCCCAGGTCCTGAAAAATTAAACTACGAATTAAAACTCCGGAACTTACAAATTGCCGGTCAGTGGTTCAGTAGTTTCATCATCCGTGACGGGATTGAAAAAGCCAGTGAAGCTTTCGAAAAACACTGCCAATACCTACACGCTTTGAACGCGCCAATTGCCGTTGTTTCGGAACAAACTTACACGATTCAACAATCAGATACGGCCAATATCTTTACTGATAAGGCCCACTTCACTGATAAAGAATGGGATGAAGTTTGCAAAGGTTTGAACCATTACGGCGAAATCGCTGCTAAGTATGGGATCAAGGTTGCTTACCACCACCACATGGGTACCGGGATCCAAACGAAGGAAGAAACCGACCGTTTGATGGCCAACACTGATCCTAAATTAGTTGGCTTGTTATACGATACGGGTCACATCGCCGTTTCTGATGGTGACTACATGTCACTTCTCAACGACCACATCGACCGGATCGTTCACGTGCACTTTAAGGATGTTCGTCGCGATAAAGAAAAGGAATGCCGCGAAAAGGGTCTGACCTTCCAAGGCTCATTCTTAAACAGGATGTTCACGGTTCCTGGCGATGGCGACTTGGACTTCAAGCCGGTCTTTGACAAGTTAGTTGCCAACAACTACAAGGGCTGGATCGTGGTTGAAGCGGAACAAGATCCAGACAAGGCCAACCCACTTGAAATGGCTCAAATCGCGCACAAGTACATCCAAGAACACTTAATCGAAGGTAAATAAATTAAGTCTCGTAATTGAATAACAAACATTTTATAAAATAAAATTTAGGAGGAGATTGTTTATTATGGCTGAAGCACACGTAACAAAAGTTGGGATCGTCGGAATTGGTTTTATCGGATCTGACCATTTACACCGTTTGACTAAGACGGTCGCAAACGTTGACGTTACTGCCGTTTGTGATATCGTTCCCGGCAAAGCGCAAAAAGAATTGGACCGTCAAGGCTTACAAGCTAAGACCTACGACGATTACCACGACTTAGTTAATGATCCAAACGTTGAAGTGGTTGTCTGCACCGCCGACAACGAAGCCCACTACGAAATCGTTATGGCCGCACTAAAGGCCGGCAAGTTCACCTTCTGTGAAAAGCCATTAGCCTTAGATGCAAAGCAATGCATGGACATCATCAACTCCGAAAAGAAACTCGGTCGTCGGATGTTACAAGTTGGTTTCATGCGTCACTACGCACCAGAATACGTTCAAATGAAGAAAATGATCGACGATGGTGTTATTGGCAAGCCATTAATGATGGACCAACGCCACTACAACCAAACTCAACCAGAAGAATACGATACCGCGCATTCGATCATCGAAACTGCGATCCACGAAATCGACCTCGACCACTGGTTAGTTAACGATACTTACGCTAACATCCGGGTCTTCAGTCCAAAGCAAACCCGTCATGCTCAAAACGCTAAGATCAAAGATCCACAAATCGTCATGATCGAAACTAAGACGGGGATCAACATCATCAACGAAGTCTTCGTTCGTTGTCAATATGGTTACGACATCAAGTGTGACGTTATTGGTGAAGAAGGGGTTCTTGAATTACCAACAGTGCCACAAGTTGCGACTCGTTTGAACGCTCAATACAGTACCGCCATCTTAACGGACTGGAAAGCTCGTTTCGAAAGTGCTTACGATATTGAATTCCGCGACTTCATTGGTCACGTTTCCAAGAACGAATCACCAGTTGGTCCTTCTTCATGGGATGGTTACATTGCCGCCGTTACTGCCGATGCTGCTTTGAAGTCATTGGCTGAAGACGGTGCTAAGCAAGACTTAGACTTCCCAGAAACGCCAGCCTTCTACCAGGATGACGCCAAGGTTGCTGAATAACTAACACACATTCCTGACTGGGGAGGTCATCACAATGCAAAAAAATAACACACCGATTCGTGCTGCGATCATTGGCCTGGGTCGTTTAGGCTCACGTCATGCTCGTCATTTAGTTGAAAAAATTCAAGGTGTTGACCTAGTTGCGGCCTGTGCCTTAGAGGATGATCAACTACAGTGGGCTCATGATGAATTAGGCGTTGAAACGACGTATAAAGATTACAAAGAAATGATCGATAAAGAAAATATCGATACGATCTTTATTGTTGCGCCAACCCCATTCCATCCAGAAATGACGATTTACGCCATGAATGCCGGTTTGAACGTCTTTTGTGAAAAACCATTAGGGCTTGATTTTGATGAAGTTGCTGAAATGGCAAAGGTCATCAAAGAACATCCTAAGCAGATTTTCCAAAGCGGCTTTATGCGACGCTATGATGAATCGTACCGTTACGCCAAAAAGATCGTTGATGAAGGCGGGATCGGTGACATTATCTATATGCGTGGTTACGGAATTGACCCGATTTCTGGTATGGAAAGCTTTACAAAGTTTGCAACCGAAGCTGATTCGGGCGGGATCTTTGTTGATATGAATATTCATGATGTTGACCTGATTCGGTGGTTCACCGGTCAAGAACCCGTTCAAGCTTACGGCCTGACGAGTAATCTGGCTGCTCCTGAACTGGAGAAAATTGGTGAATCCGAAACGGGTGTTGCTCAGCTGAAGATGAACGGTGGCGTTATTGCGACGTTGATTGGTGGCCGCCACGCTGCACATGGGAATCAAGTTGAACTAGAAGTTATGGGATCAAATGGCTGGTTACGTGTCGGGGAACATCCCGACTTGAACCGGGTCACGGTCTTTAATGAAAACGGTGTTACTCGTCCGTCACTCCAAAGTTTTGGGGAACGGTTCGATAACGCGTTTACGGATGAAGTCCAAGACTTTGTTAATAATGTCGCTAAGGGGACTCAGCCTAACGTTACTGTTGATGATGGTATCAAAGCGCTGAAAATTGGTAGACATTAACTTATAAAATTAATAGGTATTGGCCTGTTGAAGGAAGAAGGCTTTAACAATGGATATTAGTGGAAAAACAACCGACCAAAAGGGTTCACACACCGGTTTTCTCTGGTTAGCGACGTTTATCGCGGCCATGGGATCACTGCTCTTCGGTTATGATACGGGGATCGTTAACGGTTCACTTGAATTTATGGCGCAAAAGAGTCAGCTTGACTTAACGGCGTTCCAGCAAGGGATCGTTTCCTCTGGGTTAACCTTAGGGGCTGCGTTTGGTGCTATTATTGGGGGACCATTTGCCGATAAGATTGGTCGGAAAAAGATTTTGACCATTCTCGGGATTATCTTTTCAATTGGTGCGATTGGCTGTGCCTTCGCAACCAACATTGGAATTTTAATTGCATTTAGATTTATTTTAGGGCTGGCTGTTGGTTCAGCTTCAGCCAACGTTCCGGTTTACATTGCCGAAATCGCCCCAACGAAATTACGTGGGAAAATGGTGACGACCGCGCAAGTAATGATTGTTTCCGGACAATTCGTTGCTTTCGGTGTTAACGCCGCTTTGACCCCTTTAGGTGCGTCAAACGCTGCTATCTGGCGTTGGATGTTAGGATTAGGGACCATTCCTGGGATTATTCTCTGGATTGGGATGTACTTAATGCCTGAATCACCACGTTGGTTAGTTTCACAAGGTAAAATGGATAAAGCGCTTGGCGTTTTACGTAAGATTCGAGCCGCTGCTAGTGTTGATTCCGAAATGAAGGAAATTCAAGACAAAGATAAGGCTGATAAAGAATTAAACGCTGAACAAGCAACCTTTAAAGAATTGATCAGCAAACGCTGGGTCGTTCAAATCTTGATCACCGGGGCGATGTTGGGGATTATCCAACAATTCGCCGGGATCAACTCCATCATGTATTATGGTGGGAAGATCATCCAAGAATCTGGATTTAATCCGACCGTTGCTGCGATTTTAAACGCTGGTAACGGGTTCTTAGCAATCGTCGGGGCCGTTCTTGGGATGTTCACGATCGACTGGTTAGGACGTCGGAAACTTGAATTTGCCGGATTAACAATTTGCGGGATCACGTTAGTTGCTGCTGGTGTTATTCACTCGACGGCGCCAAATGCCGGCTGGGCTGGTATTACGATCGTTGTCTTGGTTTATCTTTACATTATTTTCTTCCAAGGTACTTTAGGACCAGTTACCTGGTTGATCAACTCTGAAATCTTCCCACAACATTACCGTGGTATCGGGACTGGGATCACGATCTTCGTTTTATGGATCGGTAACTTTATCGTCGGACTCCTTTCACCGGTCTTACTTGAATGGAACATGTCGAATACTTTCTACATCTTCGCAATTTGCTGTGTACTGGGTATTATCTTTGTTGCCATGCGCGTTCCTGAAACTAAGGGTGTTCCGCTTGAAGAAGTTGAACAGTACTTCAGAAATAAGTATGATAAATAATTCGATTCGCTGATTGCGAAAAGAAGGAATCTCTGGCAGATGGATAATCTGACAGAGATTTTTTTATGCGAAAGGAGAACGTACCATGCAATCATTACTCTTTTTCCTATTAGCCGCCCTTGCCGGCTTGTTTCAGCCCATCCAAAGTGGGATCAACTCCCAATTAAAGTATGATTTGAATTCAACGTATTTAAGTGGTGCTATCAGTAACTTTATCGGGGCCCTCTTAATGGTGGGGTTGGCGTTGACGTTGGAACGCAACGGCTTACAGTCCCCAACGCTAAGTGGTAACCATCTGTGGAACTGGACGGGTGGGATCCTGAGCGCGTTGATCGTGTCCGCGATACTGAGGTCGGGGGCGGTCGTTAGCATCCCCTTCACGTGCAAGATCCGGACCGATGTTAAGTAGCCGTGAACGCTGTTATCGGTGTAGGCGCGGAAGTTTTGCGAGAGAAGCGACGGGCTGACGCCGATCCGTTTACAGAGCGCGGCAATCGTGATTTTCTGGGCGTAATGTTTATCGAGATAATCCAGCGCCTGAGTAACCATCTGGGGCGTTTGCTTCAGACTGGACCGATCGGTGGGGGCCGGGTCCGCAATCAGGGTCAGCGCGATCAGCAGCTGGTAGAGTAATACTGAAAAAGTGGTCTCTTTATCCGCGAAAGCCCGGGTTTTAAACAGGTTAAAAATCTGATTGATCAGGTGTTTAAGCTCTTCAGTCGCTTGAAAACAATTCGTTTTCGCGTTAGTAACGTAATCGTATAAGGCTTGGACCTGATCGCCGTTGAAGTGAAAGAAGATGAATTTGCAGTCGCTAGTCGCGAAGTAGTGGTTCCGCTTTTTACAATCCATGATGACGACGGAATCCTTAGTAGCCGTAAAGTCCCGCCGGTCATCAAAAGTGAAGGAGAGTTCACCATCTTCAATTAGGAAAACGATAAATGAGTTCATGTATTGACGATCGATCATGTAAGGGTAGTTAACGCAGTATTCGCCGGTCCATAACGGGTAGTAGTAAAGCTGCTTGGCCTTATTCGACGGGTTGTTAAAGTACAAGCCCTGTAAGCAGCGCATTCCCTGTTCGTTGGTGGGAATGTATTCTGAAAAATCATCCATAGTAACAGCCTCCAAGTAATGCATATTAAATCACAACGATACGTATTTTTAGCGTTTAACCAAAAATCTCGTTCCCACTGTGATGACGCAAAATGGTTAAACTGATATATACATATCTAAGCTTAATATTACTACATATTGGCGAATAATCACTGATTTAAGCCGATTTATTTAAATGTTCGTTTTTACAATTTTTCAAGATGATTGTACATTGAAGCGTTTACATAATGGCGGTATTCTAATTGTGAAATAAAAAACAAATACGGTTCAGGAGGGTATTATTATGACTTTATCAATTGGTATTATCGGATTAGGCTTCATGGGCTCAGACCACGTTAAACGGGTCGCAACTCGACTCAACGGCGCGCGCTTAGGCGGGGTTGCCGATCTAAAGAAGGATCTAGCGGAAAAGTACGCTAAGGAATACGGTGCCAAGGTCTTTGATAACGGGATGGACCTGATCGATTCACCCGACATCGACGCCGTCATGGTTGTAACGCGGCCCCACGAAACTCATGAAAAATTCGTGATCCACGCCATTGAAGTTGGCAAATTCGTCTTCTGTGAAAAGCCATTGACCTTAACGGCTGCTGGCTGTCAAAAGATTATCGATGCCGAAGTTAAGGGTGGCAAGCGTTTAGTTCAAGTTGGTTTCATGCGTCGTTACGATCCTGGTTACATCGAAATGAAGAAAGCTATTGATAGTCATGAATACGGCGAACCATTATTGATCCACGCCACTCACCGGAACACGGCCGTTGATGAAAGCTACGATACCTCAATGTCAATCATTGAAACGGCGATTCACGAAGCCGACGTTTTGCACTGGTTATTAGGCGAAGATTACGATTCTGGGACGACCTTCCTGCCAAAGAAGCAGACCAAGTACACCCACTCCAAACTTCACGATCCACAGATCATTACCTTGGATACCAAGTCCGGTGTACACATTGACCTGGAAGTCTTCGTTAACGACCAGATTGGTTACGACATCAACTGTAGCGTTGTTTGTGAAGACGGGATCATCGATCTTGAATCACCACAAGTTACTTCCGTTAAGACAAATAAGCTGAAACGTCAAACTAAGATTCCCGTTGATTGTACGGAACGTTTCAAGGTTGCTTACGACCATGAATTACAAAACTGGGTTAACGATGTTGCACAAAACAAAGTTACCGGTCCATCATCATGGGATGGCTTAGTTGCCATGGTCACCTGTGACGCCTTGGCAAAGTCTCGTGATAACAACGCGGAACGGGTTGCCATCAAGTTACCAGATAACAAACCAGCACTTTACAACGATTAATAACGAAAAAATTGGTAAGAAGGGATTTTAATGAAATTAGCATACGATCCATCAATGTTTCGGGATAATACCCCGTTTCACGAAATGATTGAAAAGACGGCCCGGTTGGGATATAAGTACCTCGAATTGTCACCACGACAAGACTTTATCTGGTTCTACCAGTATCCAAAAGTTAATTCCGCGATGATCAAGGACGTTAAAAAGTGGTGCCGGGATGCTGGTGTTGAAATTTCATCAGTCTTACCGGTTCAGCAATGGTCCTCACCCGACGAACAAGAGCGCCAGGCCGCCGTTCGGAACATGAAACGGACGATCGAGATCACGTCGGAACTCGGCGTGGACACGTTAAATACTGAATTTTCCGGTGATAAATTTAACCCGGTTGCTTCTGAAGGTCAGTGGTACAAGTCGATGGAAGAACTGATCCCTGAATTTGAAAAGAACCACATCAAGTTAGAGATCCAAGCGCATCCAAACGACTTTATTGAATCAAGTAATGAAGCGGCCAAGCTGATCCGTTCACTGGATCTTGACTGGGTTTCCCAAGTTTGGTGCTCCGCACACGCCTTTTACTCCGATGGTGGCGATGGTTGCCTTGAACTGATGAAACTGACCAACGACATATGACACTGAGTGGCTTATTACTATTAGTCATGAGTAGTTTGTTAGGACTCCTCGGAATGACTAAGCGGCAGCAAAAAGAATAGGATGATATTATATGCTAAATCATCAGCAAATTAAGAACCAGTTTGAGAGCTTAACAACCCTGCAAGCTATTCAGAATCAGGCATACCAGATGTTAGTGCAAGGACTGGCCAAAACTGACTTTTCAATGCGTGAGTGGGGAATATTAGTCTATCTTGAACAACATGGGCAAGCTACTGCTAGTGAATTATCTGATGCATTCACGGTCACGCGCACACTAATTTCCAGGAATACTTGGCGATTGATTCAAGATAATTTAATTCAATCACAAGTGAATCCAAATGATCGACGAATTGTTTGGCTATCTTTGACTGTTAATGGCCAAGAAAGGGTCCAGGAAGGTGTTCGGCAAGTGCAAGCGAACTTAAAAACTTTCGACCAGAGTCACAATCTGGAGAAGTTGACTAAACAAGTGGAAGCTTTGTTACAACAACTTGCTAGGATAAATTAAAGTTTTTTCAAGATAAGTCAAGATGTACTAATGTAAATAAAGATCAGTCTGTTAAAATCTTTGGGTTTTGGCAGACCGGTCTTTTGTTGAAGTGAAGAAAATTTAAACATTAAGATTATTTTAGTCTCGTGACAATAATCATTTTGTATACCCAAGTAATTAATCGAGCGCTGCAAGTATCAAAGGGTCTCCCCGTTAAAGGGCTTAGATATATTAGATGCAATTTTTTGGACGTCTTGAATATATAATGAGTAAAGTGTTTAGATAGAACAAGTCAGGTCACAACTTAACAGTTGTGACTCCTTTTTTTATCCCTTATAATAAAAGGCATAAACGAACGTCATAACTTACGGTCATAAGCAAGGGAGCAAATACAATGAAATATGGCTATGCACGAGTGAGTACACCCGACCAAAAACTAGCAAATCAAATTAAACAATTACAAGACGCAGGCGCTAAAAAAATTTACCAGGAAAAATTTACAGGGACAACTACCCAACGCCCCCAATTTAATCAACTGCTAAAAAAGTTAGACACTGGCGATACGCTAATCATTACCAAGCTTGATCGTTTCGCCAGAAACACAAGAGAAGCCTTAGATATCATTCAACAACTTTTCGACCAAGGGATTAAAGTGCAAATTCTCAATATGGGCACGATAGACAACACGCCCACAGGTAATCTAATTTTTACGATTTTTAGTGCCTTTGCCCAATTTGAACGAGACATGATTGTGACCAGAACCCAAGAGGGCAAATTATACGCCAAAACGCATGACCCCCACTTTCGAGAGGGACGCCCTAAAACCTACACCGATGAGCAAATTCAATTTGCTTACGACCTACGGCAACAAGGCATGACCTATAAAATGATTGAACGAAAAACAGGGATTAGTATTAAAACCCAACAACGACGGTTTAAATCTCTTCATATGAAAAAAGAAATATGAATATGATAGACTAACTTACATAATATAGGGGGAAGTTTATGGAAGAAATAGTTATGGCAGTTATCCTTTTCGGGATATTGATTTATATGCGTATTCGCAATAAGCAACAAACAGATAACGATGAAGATACCCCGAAAAGATTATCTTTACGGGCAATTATTTTCCCAATTCATTACTTTATCCGTAGCACAATTTTCACGGCTTTTAAAAGTAATGGATTAGCCTTTGTTTTTGTATTATTTCTTGGAGGATATGCACTCTTATTAGCAATGCCTGTTTGGTATATCAATGAGAAAGTAGGGAATTACTTTCTCATCTACTTACTGATTAGTTGGGTCGTTTGTTTGCTCCCACAGCGTACAGAATTGTCGTCTGGCGAACTGGGAAAAGCCCATTTTCTCAATGAAAGTGGCTTAAAAAAGGGACACCTTGTCAATCATAACGGTATTGTTTTTGGTAAAAAAGGACGTCAACTGGTTGCCAAGCCCAATGATTTGGACGGGAACGTCGCTATCTTTGGTGGGGCGGGAACTGGAAAAACCGCTAGTAACTTAATTCCCACACTGCTAACTTACCAAGGCAATGCTTTTGTCGTCGATATAAAGCCTGAATTGTTCGAAAAAACTGGACACTTACACCCAAATAAAAAGGTTTTGAACTTTATTAAGTCTTTAGACCGGGTTGAGCTCGCGTAGCGTGCGAAACAAAAAACCACCCGCTATGCGGGTGGAAAGGAAAAGTTATACTAAAAAATCTCTTCACTAGCGTTACAATGTAGTTGTTCAGGCTACATGGTAACGAAAGGAAGAGATTCAGTTGGCTAACAAAGCAAATAGTTTAACCCATACAAAATGGTTATGCA
>JABXHG010000246.1 GCA_013393545.1 Alteromonadaceae bacterium
CTTCGCGCAAAAACTCAGGCGAGAAAATAATGTTATCAGTGCCCATTTTTTCTTTAAGCATTTCAGTATAACCCACCGGTATAGTGGATTTTATTACCATAACCGCAGTCGGTTTAATTTGCTTTACCTGGGCTATAACGGCTTCGACACTGCTGGTATTAAAGAAGTTAGTTTCGGGGTCATAGTCGGTGGGGGTTGCTATAATGACATAATCAGCGTTGCTATAAGCTTCCTCTGCGCTTAATGTCGCTTTAAGATTAAGCGGCTTTTCGCTAAAAAATTCGGATATTTCATTATCTTCAATCGGTGACTTCTTATCATTAATGAGGTTAACCTTACTTTCAACAATATCAACCGCAACAACCTCATTATGCTGAGCCAAAGGCACCGCATTTGATAAACCAACGTATCCTGTTCCTGCCACTGCTATTTTCATTAATAAACGCCTATTCCACCGTGACCGACTTGGCGAGGTTACGAGGCTGATCCACATCAGTCCCCTTCACTAACGCCACGTAATATGACAATAACTGTAATGGTACCGTATACACAATTGGCGCAATGACTTCATCACAGTGACCCACGTTCAATACCGTTAATGTATCGTCACTCTTAAAGCGTGCATTTTTATCGGCAAAAACATACATTAAGCCTCCACGAGCGCGCACTTCTTCAACGTTCGACTTTAATTTCTCTAACAACTCATTATTAGGTGCCACCACAATCACTGGCATGTCATCATCAATTAATGCCAGGGGGCCATGTTTCAGCTCACCCGAGGCATAAGCCTCAGCGTGAATATAAGAAATTTCTTTAAGCTTTAACGCTCCTTCCATCGCAATAGGGTACTGGTTACCGCGACCTAAAAACACGCTGTGCTCTTTATTAACGAAGTCATGGGCTAGTTTTTCAATGTCCTCAGCTAACAAAGCAGCTTCTTCCAGTTTAACCGGCAAAGTTTGCAACGCACTAACAATGGCCGCTTGTTGCTGACCGGACATTTCGCGGTACTTACCTAAGGCCACGGTAAGCATTAATAAACCGGTTAGTTGTGTTGTAAAAGCCTTCGTCGATGCCACTCCTATTTCAGTGCCAGCTCGCGTCATAAAAGCTAAATCAGACTCTCGCACTAACGAAGAGGTACCTACGTTGCAAATAGTAAGACTTCCTTTGTAACCTAGTGTTTTCGACAGACGCAGTGCTGCCAGTGTATCGGCTGTTTCACCACTTTGAGAAATAGTTACCAGCAAGCTGTTCGGTCGGACATAAGATTGCCGATAGCGAAACTCTGATGCGATTTCGACACTGCAGGAGACATTAGCCAGAGACTCCAACCAATAACTGGCGACCATACCGGCGTGGTAACTAGTTCCACAGGCAATAATTTTGATATGCTCTACGGTTTTTAGCAGCTCTTCAGCACCTTCTCCAAAAGCATCATCTAAAACCGTGTTATCAGAAATCCGGCCTTCCAGGGTGTTGCGCACCGCAATTTTCTGTTCGTAAATTTCTTTCAGCATAAAATGACGATACTTGCCTCTACTGCCTACATCGTAATTAGCGTCAGATTCAATAATCTTTCTTTCAACCCGTTGACCCTCGTCATCATAAATACTAATGCTGGTGCGGTTAATATCTGCAACATCGCCTTCTTCTAAATAAATAAAGCGCTGAGTTACAGGTAGCAGAGCCAGCTGATCTGAAGCGATAAAATTCTCACCTATACCTAAACCTATTACTAATGGGCTTCCCGAACGAGCCGCAACCAATCTTCCAGGCTCCTTAGTATCCATAACTACGGCACCATAGGCACCTTCTAATTGACTAACCGCTGCGTTTACAGCTGCCAATAAGTCATTGTGAGTTTTGCGCTCGTGGTGAATTAAATGAGCTATGACTTCGGTATCGGTTTGACTGTTAAATACGTAACCTAATGCCTGAAGCTGTTCACGCAAAACTTCGTGGTTTTCGATAATGCCGTTGTGAACTAAGGCAATTTCATCTCCAGACAAGTGGGGGTGAGCATTCATTTCGCTTACACCACCATGCGTCGCCCAGCGTGTATGAGCAATACCAATGGCACCATCAATTGGGCTTGCTGTTAAAGCATCAGCCAATGCCTGAACTTTGCCAGTACGGCGTGTACTTTGCAGCGTGTTATTTTCATCAATAACCGCAATGCCCGCCGAGTCGTATCCGCGATACTCCAGCCGCTTAAGACCTTCTAATAAAATACCCTTTACACGACGCTCAGAAGTCGCTCCTACGATACCGCACATAACTTTATCTCTTTTTTACTTTAATTAATCTATTTGACCCGATCGCCAGAACCTTTTCCGGTAACCGTCATAAAAATGTACTTAAAGTAGTTTTTCACATTCAACGAGCTAATCATTCTTGCGTCGGTCTCAGCTAATAACTCAGGAGTGGACATATCTACTTCATTTACTTGCGCTAAACCAGTTATGCCAGGTCTAACAGCAAAAACACCTTTTTCTTCACGCGCCCGAGTAAGCTCATCCTGGTTGAAAAGTCCCGGACGAGGGCCTACCAAACTCATATCTCCTTTGAGTACATTCCATAGCTGGGGCAATTCATCTAATTTGGTGCGACGTAAAAAATGCCCAAACTTAGTTATAGAGGATGTGCTAGCTAAGTGGCTGGCCACCGATGCTGTGTCTTTTTGCATAGTACGAAACTTAATCAACACGAAAGGCTTTTTATTACGCCCCACTCGCTCTTGCCGAAATAACGGCGAACCAGTGTCAAATAAGCCCACTATATAAAGCATTAATAAAATGGGAAAGCCAAGAACTAAACCGAGCAGTGAAAATATGAAATCTAACATCTTGATCATTAACTAGACCTTTCCTCATTAACGAATAATTTAGCAGTTTTACGCAGTGTACTGCGTGAGTCTACGGTCGGCCGCCAGCCATAAGATTTGGACTTAGAATTGTCGACAACTAAGTCCCCACATAATTGCTCATAAAAGTGTGGCTTTCTCACCGCAAGCGATAACGCTTTTATAAAAATCTTAGGGACTGGAAGCATGAAAGAGCCTCTACCAAGAGAACTTTTAATTTCTTTAGCCATATCTTTGGTAGAAAGAATCTCATCGTCTGCCAACGTAAAAAACCCGG
Organism: Alteromonadaceae bacterium; assembly: GCA_013393545.1. The sequence goes on from JABXHG010000246.1 coordinate 3,144, forward strand.
ATACACCGGCTTCTTCCTTCGCAAAACAAATAAAGTCGACGAGATTCTCCAGCGAAAGTACTGTTCGCTTGTTGTTGATGAGTCCAAACGGCAAAGGAATAGCCGAAGAGCATAGCTTAATTAATTTACCGAAATTACCTGGAGCACCTTCACCAACAATGAGAGGAGGACGAATAATAACCAACTCTAAACCTCGCTCCTCACACTCGAAGAGATCGACTAAACGTTGCTCTGCATCCAATTTTGAGCGCGAGTAATCATCATATGGAGCTAGCCGTGAGGACTCTGATATAGGTTCATTTGAAACCCTACCATGTACTCCTATCGTACTAAGAAAGATAAATTTAGTCGCGCCAATAGTGAAAGCCAGTTTTGCCAACTCTTCAGTAAGAGACACATTAGCCCTCTTATAGTCTTGGTAACTCGCATTAGGTAACTTTCCATGAGCCAAGCCCGCGCAATGTATAACCGTATCTATCGGTTGGCTAAACTCGGCCGCCAAACTTAATAACGATTTGCACGAGGGGTCGTCCGGCATTTCCATCTCAAAAGATTCTAAATCTTCAGAACCATTTCGCACTAAACTAACGAACTCTGCTTTTGAAACTCGAAGGTTTTCAATCAGCTTCTTCCCAACGAACCCCCTGCCTCCAGTAATTAGAATCACTAAGAACGCCCTCGTTTAATACGCATAAAGGTGTTTGCAAGCAAGTAATATAAAGAAGCAGGCCAACTAAGCTTTTCACAGTCTCGAAAAACTGAGTAATTATACTTTAATAAAGAGATTTTATTGCTTGAGATAGAATTAGTGCGAACAGTGTAAGATGCAAGCACTTCTTCAAGCGCATAGACAGAGCCAACTTTGCGGAGTATTTTTAACCACATAGCATAATCTTGTCGTTTACGAATACTTGGCATTTCTATACGGCCAACCTGCTGAGTATCAAACATAGCGGTTAGACAACCCACTTGATTTGAGTAAAGCATATCTTTATACGTTAAACGTGCAGGAGGTACGTATTCCGACAATTTTTTACCCGTGGTTGAGTCAACACGCCTAAACCCCGTATGCGAAAACGCGAGCTCGCGTTCCTTCATAAATTTTACTTGCTTAGCCAACTTCTCACTATCCCATCGGTCATCGCTATCCAAAAAAGCAATGAAACGACCAGAAGAGGCTTTAATGCCCTCATTCCGAGCAACGGCTGCCCCGCCATTCGAATTTAGCGATATAACTTTTATACGATGATCATCAGACGCCAATCGGCTTGCCACCTCAACCGAGTCGTCCTGAGAGCAATCATCCACAATGAGCAGCTCCCAGTTATCATACGTCTGGTCACGCACAGAACTGATTGTGCCTTCAATAAATTGACCGCTATTAAACATGGGCATGATTATAGAAACAGACATTTTACTCTCTCATAAAACCTTTTCTACCTAGGTAAAACCGCAGGTAGATAATAATTATTTAAATCGCTATAAATACGGTTGTTTAAAGCTTTCTTATTTCATTCATTAAATCTTTGGATCGAGCTTCCCAAAATTGAATTTCTTGATATTGTTTAAAGATGACTCCTCCCGATGCCGCCGAAACCAACTTATGCTGTATGTCATCAGTATCAAACTCGTCAACTAATATAACATTGCTAAAGTATCGACCTTTTAAATCGTCGGCCATTCGAGTTCGCGATGATATGATTGGAACTCTTTCAAACATTGAGCATTCGAAGAATTTATTGGATATGGCGTAGACAGCATTCAAATTATCGGTTGGATAAGCAGCCCATATAAAATCTGAAATACTATAAATATAGGGCAGTTCATCCTGACCGTATCGTCCCCAAAAATAAACTTTATCAGTAATGCCTTTTTGACTAACTAATTTTTTAGCGAAGTCTAAGCTGGGGCCATCACCGAATATAAACAACTGCATGTCTAATTCTTGAAAGGAGTCTATAAGACGTTTTAAGACGGATGGATAGCGCACAACACCTACCCACGAAACAACTGTTTTTTCTGGGCTTTTTAGGCTCTCCGCCGCTGAATACCATTCAGGCTTATCCACACCATTTTCAATTAAAGATTTCGAAGGGTAATTTTCGAAAACGATATTGCAACTTTTCTTATTGTATAGTTCAGGAAAGTACCTAGACGCAAAAATAGTTAAATCAACAAACTTCAAGCAAAATGATTCTAAAAATTTAAGAATAGACAAGGTGTACTTATTACCAGCCGCCGGCATATCGAGACAGTCATAAATCAATTTTACCTTAGGCCTAAAGATTTTCATTAAACAGCCTAAAAAAAGAGAGTCCCAATGACTCAAAAATAAAATATCCGGCTTAAATTTTAAGAAAGCCTTTATTCCGAATAGAATAAACAAAGGGAAAAGGAGCAGCTTTTTCAACCGATTCCCTACTGCTGAGCGCATTTTAAATAGGATGTAGCCTTTTGGATCAGAGGATTGAGCCCCCGCCCGATCCCAAGCTAGAACCTTAACACTGTACTCGTGAGACAAAGACGAACGAAATTTATTGGTTCTACTATTAATTGGATATGCTGTATCGACAATAAGTACTTTTCTCATATACCACCAAAATAAAGGATGTATGGCTGGGCTACGACAGCTATTATCAAACCCAAAGCCAAATACATCGCTGGGAATGCTATGTATGCAACCTTTTGGGCTGGAGGCAAGAAGGTTATGAAATACCTTGAAATAATCGGTACAACAAGAACACCAATAATCAAAAAGATATAACTTAACCTCCAGGCTAATATGGTAACGTCCATAAATACCACTAGTATCATCGAACCAATGACAAATAGCTTAAAGAGGTAAAGATGAAATGGATCAGTAACTCTATTCTTTATTAGCGCAATGCTCGCTACCATAAAAAGAGAAATAAGTATCCTAGGATCATACACTGGCATAGGATATCCATAATCCTCTGAGTTAACGTAACTTATAAATTTAGTAGAAAAGATATCCAACCCAATTAGACTAAGTACGCCCGAAAAGAGAGTGATAAAGCCCACAACAAACGATAGAAATAGAAGTATAAAGTATATTGAATTAAGAACCGAAAGTTTTAAGCGAGTCAGAAAAGTACACAGAAGTAAAATGGAAGAGATGTGAAACGAAAACGCGAGTGAAAAACAGATTAACGATAGCACTCTATATTTTTTATAAAAACAAATAAAAAATAGCAAACCAAAACCAACAGCCACTGAAATTCTAGAAGATTGCATATTCATTGACATGATATATGGGAACCAAACTAAAATTGATAGCATTTTGTAAGGTGAGTATTTTTTGATTAGCAAAGCAACGGGAAGAAACGACAGAACAGCCATCACGACAATTATGTATTGTCCTCCTAAGTTCAGGGAATTCCCAATATAGGACAATATTCTAAACCCAACCTCCACATGAGTGGTTGGATTGAGAACATCATACCAGTCAACTATGCTAGAATATATTCTTATGTAAGCGTCATAATCAGCAAGCCCGGTACCATTACCCCTTAGTGAGATAACAAGCAGAACAAAGCTCGAAAACAGATAGAATATAGAGGTAGAAACTCGAGTTCTATCACTAAAATGAAGAAAGAATGCTGTCGCGATTAAAAGCACATAGAACATTAGTTAAAGCTCATCTGTGCTTCAGGTGAACTGAACCAAGTTACTTCTTTACTTATCATTTTTTTTTAAAATACTAATGATGCGGCTAACAGCCTTTCCATCACCGTACGGATTATGTGCCCGAGTCATTTTTTCATATTCAAATGCATCATTGAGCAATCTGCTCACCTGTTCGACAATTCTTTTAGAATCAGTACCAACTAACTCCACCGTACCAGCCGCGACAGCCTCCGGACGTTCAGTTGTATCTCTCATAACAAGTACGGGCTTACCTAGCGACGGCGCTTCCTCTTGAACGCCACCTGAATCTGTTAAAATCAAATAGCTGCTATTCATTAAGTAGACAAACGGCAAGTAGTCTTGTGGTGGAATCAAAAATACATTATCTAAGCCACCTAATAAGCGATTAACCGGCTTTTCGACATTAGGATTGAGATGAACCGGATAGACAATTTGTACGTCTGAATACTCTTCTGCTATCTCTTTTAGAGCAGCACAAATTCGTTCGAAACCGTCTCCGAAACTTTCTCGTCTATGTCCAGTTACCAAAATCAACTTCTTTGAGTTATCGATAAAATCAAAGCTTTGGTCCAGTGAAGCTTTTGAATCACCGTTTTTTAAGACTTTATTTTTTATTGAAAAAAGGGCGTCAATAACCGTGTTGCCGGTTACAAATATTTTTGACTCATCAACCCCTTCAGATACTAAATTATCTTTTGCGCGCTGTGTCGGAGCAAAATGGATATCTGTCAGTACACTTGTTAATTTCCTATTTGCTTCCTCTGGCCACGGCGAATAAAGATTACCTGTTCTCAATCCCGCTTCTACGTGCCCAATTTTTACCTGTTCATAAAATGCTGCCAAACTAGCAGTAAAACAAGTCGTCGTATCTCCATGAACCAAAACCAAATCAGGTTGGAAATCCCGCAACACGGTGCGCAGGCCAAGTAAAATTTTTGTCGTTACGTCATACAAATCTTGACCGCTTCGCATAATATCTAAGTCATAATCAGGAGCTATACCAAATAGCTTTAAAACCTGATCTAACATTTCTCTATGCTGCGCTGTTACTGCAATTTTTACTTCAAAATTAGAGTCTTTTGCCATAGCCGAAACTAAAGGACCCATTTTTATGGCTTCTGGGCGAGTCCCGAAAACAAATAAAATTTTCATAAAACAACCTAAATTAACGTAAATTCGAATTTAGTTTTTTTAACCAAACCTGCATGGAAAAGTTTTGGCTTATGGTTTCATATGCCAATTTAGACATATTGACATACTCTTCATCAGACAAAGATAACGCTCGCTTAAACGCTTTAGCTAAGTCGTCGTCAAAAGCCACAAATCCGTTAACACCATCATTTACTAACTGATCATAGCCGTTACCGGGATATACTATTGGCACTAAACCATACGACATAGCTTCCAGGAGTGCGTAATTAGCGAGTATGACTTCAGAAGGAAAGACGAAAAACCGATATTGCTTCATAACCTGATTTATATCTTTTACAAAGCCCTGAACTTCCACATTTTTAGCTAAGTTGAGAGATTTATAGTGTTTCAGTGCGACTTCCGAATATAAAAATCCTCGTGGAGCGTAAACTTCGTTAGAAATAGAGCTAAATCCATATATAGCCGCTCGGAATTTTATTTTTTCTCTTTGCAATTCATGAAAGGAGTTAATTAAAGATATAACGTTTCGACTTTCGATCACCGCATTAGCATATAGGAAGTCTAGTGTTAAGTTACGCCTAGTATCTGGCTCGAAATCCGGAACGGGCACACAGTTATGTATTTGAACAATTTTTTTTACCGCTAGTGGTAGCTTATTTTTAATAGCATCTACATGATGTAGCTCTTTTGCAAATATCGCATTAGTAAATTTCAAACAAAACCATGTCAGCTTTTTCTTAACGTTGGCATATACCTTCATCAAAAAAGAGTTTGAATTTGAGTTCTGCCTATCTCCTACTAGCTCACCGCCAATTATCCAAAACCGGACATTAACCCCAAAGGCTCGCGATAAGAGAACATATATTAGTGATAGTATAGAATAGTTGTAACAGTCAATATTATCGGGGCGAAATAGGATTAGAACCTTTATAAAAATAATCATTCTAATTAAATTATTTTTTCCGGCGTATTCAATCAAACCTTGAGATCTAGAAGCTTCAGGCTTTCCTTCGTCACCTGTATTTAGAAGAACTTTGACTTCACAACCCAACTCGCGATATGCATCGACAGCATATTGGTATTTTTTTGGAAAAAAGGGCAAACCAACAATTAGAATTTTTGACATGATTCTCTTAAGTTACAATAAAGCTATTTGAGTTAAACTTCTGCATTTACTTGGTGGAAGAGCCTTTGTGTTTGATGATACGTGCAGGAACTCCGCCAACAACCGTATAGCTTGGAACATCACTTGTGACAACCGCTCCAGCGGCAACCACAGCACCACGACCTATTTTTACACCAGGAAGTATTATAGCTCTCGCACCTATCCATGAATCATCACCGATATCGATTCTTGATGTTTCGATTCCCTGCTTGTAAAAAGTTTTAATTTCGTCATTCCACACATGAGTCGCGGTAAATATCATTACCTCAGGTCCCATTAAAACGCGTTCGCCAATCGCCACTTTTCCTTGGCAATTTATAGTATTTCTAACTCCTAAACCCGAACAATCTCCAACCACAAGGTTTCTAGGATTAGAGATCTCAACATTCTTTAAAACAGAACAATGAATCCCAATTTCGGCCCCCATCCTTCTCAGTAGAAAGACACGAAGCTTACTAAAAAGGCTATTAGAATTCGAACCTGGAAAGGAGGAGATGAGCATATATACAGCTCGTAATATCGTGTTTTTCAGTCCCAAACTACAATCCCCTAAATATAAATAATTACCTTTTTTTACTCATGATTCGTTGACACTTTTAATGAATTCAGGAGACATCAACCTATCGCATTTCTAATTATATTAGAAAGTAATTCAAGTTGCTCTTTTCCCATATATGGGTGCATAGGTATGCTTAGAACGTTTTTTGCTACACTATCACCAACCTTCAAAACTTGGCCTTCTTCAGCAACCGCAGGCTGTTTATTCAGAGGTATCGGATAATGTATAGCTGTTGGAATATTCTCGCTTAGCAGCTTTTTCTGTAACTCATCTCTATTCTTAACTTGAATAGTATATTGAGCCCAAGCAGACTGATTATGTGTTTCAACAAATGGCGTTGTTATTTCCGTGTCGCTAAAGGCGCCACTATACATTTCAGATACTTGGTTTCTAGATAAGATTTCGTCGTTGAGTATTTCAAGCTTAGGAAGCAAGATCGCCGCTTGTAAGGTATCAAGACGACTATTCACCCCGACCCTGACATGATGATAGCGTCGATCTTGCCCATGGCGTGCGATCTGACGCATAATCGTCGCTAAGTCGTCATCATTAGTAAAAATAGCTCCACCATCACCATAGCAACCTAAAGGTTTACTCGGAAAAAAGCTAGTACAAGCAATAGTGCTTAAATTACAAGACTTTTTACCTTTATAAGTTGCCCCAAAACTCTGTGCGCCATCTTCAATAACCGGAATATTATGTTTTTTTGCAATTGCGTTAATGCGATCGAAATCTGCTGGCTGGCCATAAAGAGAAACAGGAATAATCGCTTTAGTCTTATCCGTAATCGCAGCTTCAATGAGATCGGGATCAATATTGTAGGTTTTGGGATCTATGTCCACGTAGACCGGTTTTGCACCAAGAAGCGCAACGGTTTCTGCCGTTGCAATATAAGTAAAACCAGGCGTAATAACTTCATCACCTGGGCCTATGCCCAAAGCCATTTGAGCAATTTGAAGGGCGTCAGTACCATTTGCAACCGTAATACAATATTTCGCGCCTGTATACTCCGCTAGTTTTTCTTCTAACTCCTGTACTTCCGGGCCCAAAATGTACTTACCATGTTCTAATACACGTGCAATACCTGCATCAATTTTATCTTTGATTCTTACCTGTTGAGCGGCTAAGTCAATAAACTGCATGTTAATTAACCCTTTTTACTAACGGTTTGTCCGTTTAATGTATATGTAATGCCGGTATGGGAGCAAACGGCAGCAGCTTCGCCTTCCAGTGGTAAATTTAATTGTTCACCATGCTCGCTCATCCAGCCTATTTGCCTGGCCGGAACTCCGACCATAAGTGCATATGCGGGGACATCTTTATTGACTACAGCACCGGCCCCGACAAACGCATATTCGCCAATAGTAATCCCACAAACAATGGTGCAGTTAGCGCCTAACGAAGCACCTTTCTTAACAACCGTATCCAAGTATTCATTTTTTCGCTCTATAAGTGAACGCGGATTATAGACATTGGTAAAAACCATGCTAGGACCGCAAAATACGCCGTCTTCTAAGTAGACGTTGTCATAAACCGATACGTTATTTTGCACTTTGCAGTTATCACCAATTTTTACTTTATTACCGACAAAGACGTTTTGGCCAAGTGAAACGCCTTTACCTATTTTGGCGCCTCCACATACATGCACAAAATGCCAAACTCGGCTTCCTTCACCAATTTCGGCTCCTTCATCAATAATCGCGGATTCATGTTGGTAATAACTCATAGTATGGACCTATTAGTTCTAGAGAGTTAGCTTTTAAGCAATGAAGCTAAAAATGGGTGCGCTTCATTGGTTACAGCCGGTTGCGGCTGCTGAGTCCGAATTTGTTCAACTGTTTCCACGCAGTGGCGGGCATCTGTAATACCATAACCGCGGCCCGCCAATATCTCTTGGTAGCTCACCGTATGAAGGTCGGTAAACCCACCTGAAAATTCCAATTCATCACCATCGCAATTAATAGTACGGAAGGTTGTCTTTTCGCCTTTTACTGCGTTGGGTAAATCATTAGCATCTATTGATAGCAACCACTTAACCCGCGCATTTTCATATTCAAGGTAACCTGACGCTTTTAAATCATCAGTGTAGTGCAAGACATTTTTCTCTAGCTTGCCAAAAATAAAGTGCAGCATATCGAAAAAATGCACACCTATATTTGTAGCCACACCAAATGACTTACGAGGGTCGCCTTTCCAGCTCTCGAGGTACCACTTCCCGCGCGAGGTGATATACGTCAGCTCAACTTCGTGCTTATTGTCGTGTTTTGAATTGGCTACCTTTTCGCGTAGCTCTAGAATTGCGGGATGATGGCGTAATTGCAGAATATTATAGACTTTTCTACCCGTTTCCTGTTCGACTCGTTCAAGTTCATCAAGGTCTTCGCTGGTCGGTACCAAGGGCTTCTCGCAAATAACATTACACCCTAAACGCAGGCCTGCTGCGATATGGGAAGCGTGCATATAGTTAGGGGAGCAAACCGATACGTAATCCAGTTTTGTAATGTTGTCACGTTTCAATTGCCAAGCATGCTCGTAAAAACGCTCAAAGTCGGTAAAGAACTCACTTTGCGGCGAAATACTGTCGATAATGCCGACTGAATCGTTAATATCATAAGCGATGCTTAATGTATTGTTAGTTTCTTTTATAGCCTTCATATGCCTAGGAGCGATGTAACCCGCGGCACCAATTAGCGCAAAATTTTTGTTTGTTGTGGAATAAGTCATTATGCTTTTATTACCTTTCCATTTTTTCCCCGGAATTTGCCGCGAGAATCAATGATAATGCGGGCGTGTTCGTAAATTGCATCGTAATCAAATTTATCGTGATCTGTTGCCAAAATAACGGCATCAAAACTACGTATGCTTTCAGGGGTTAAATTCGTACTGGTTAAATCAAAACTGTGTTCACGCATTTTCGGAAACTTGGCTACGTGGGGATCACTGTAAGCCACTTCAGCACCTTTATCGCGGATTAGTTCCATGATCTCTACCGAAGGTGACTCACGCATATCATCAACATTCTTTTTATAAGCAATGCCCAAAATCAAAACTCGGCTACCGTTCAGTGACTTCTGATGTTGATTTAAACCATCCATAAGTTTATTTACAACATACTCTGGCATCGCTCGATTTACCTCACCGGAAAGCTCTATAAAACGAGTGTTTAAACCGTATTCGCGAGCCTTCCATGTTAAGTAGAACGGGTCTATTGGAATGCAATGTCCGCCAAGACCAGGGCCCGGATAGTATGGTGTGAATCCAAAAGGCTTAGTTGCTGCTGCATCAACAACTTCGAAGATATCAATGCCCATGCTGTCAGCAACAATTTTCATCTCGTTCACTAAACCGATATTTACTGCTCTGTGAATATTTTCCAAGAGCTTAGTTAGCTCTGCGGCTTTGGTAGAACTCACGGGCACTATTCTATCTATAGCAAGTGAATACAACGCAACACCAGCTGCTTTGCATTTCTCAGTATAACCACCGACTATTTTTGGAATAGTGCGGGTTTCAAAATCGGGGTTACCAGGATCTTCACGTTCTGGTGAATAAACTAAAAAAATACTTTCGCCTACGACTAACCCAGATTCTTCTAATCGAGGTTTCAGTAGTTCTTCGGTGGTTCCAGGGTAAGTAGTACTTTCTAAAGAGACTACCTGACCTTCTCTCACATAAGGCTTTAACATATCGGTTGTATTAATCACAAACGACATATCCGGTTCCCGATATCGATTTAGCGGAGTAGGTACGCAAAGGATTAACGCATCGCACTCTTTAATACGACTGTAATCGGTAGTCGCTTCAAAACCGTTAGCAATTGCATTGGAGATATTCTGGTCAGAAATGTGTTCGATTTGACTGTAACCACTATTTAACTCATCAACTTTTATCTGATCGATATCAAACCCTATTACTTTATAGCCAATATCGCTATAACGAATAAATAAAGGCTGACCTACATAACCCAAACCAATAACACCAACGACCGCATTCTTATTCTTTAACTTATCTATTAATTTTTTATGCATCTCTGAACCCATAAATTTATTCTTTTTTAAAATCAAAAAAAGATTATAGAACTGCTGCTTTTACTCTATTTTACTCTATTTTACTCTAAAAACTTTTGTAAATCGGCAGCCTATATCAAGCGCCCTTGATCAATCGCCGCTTAAAAATGAATGCGGACGCCGTAGATATTTCTTTTTTAAAAGCAATTAACCAACTTATTAACAGTGATAGCCAAAAAATCGACATCCACGCTCCAAGCTCTTCACCCCACAAAGTGAAGGTTATTGCTCCAGCGACAGACAATGTTGTGTATACATAGAGTAAAAATCTGGGCATCGGCTTCCATAAATAAATAGAAAATTCAGTTCTTAACAAGAAAAAAGCCCAAAATGAGACACATGTACTAACAGCTGCACCTGCAGCTCCATATCGTGGTATAAGAAACCAATTCCCGGCAAGATTAATCAGAAAGGCTATCACAGCAGCTAACATTGAATAAGATGTACGCTTTGAGATACCAATACCTACAACGGTACTCTCAGATAACGTATATAATAAGGGATACCCTATACAAGAGACTACAATCCACTGCACCTCAGTATAACTATCGGGTAAAAATAAAGTCACAACCCATGAAAAAAGCCCGGCTAAAGAAAAACCCAAAACGACCAGTGCCAGTATATATCGACTGACACGGTGCACGTTTTCAAGCCCCTGACCTTTACTTGCCCATTTATAGACAGTAGGAGCCCAAACGGTTGAAAAAACACTTTGCAAAATGACAGCAGCTGCAGCGAAGCTCACAGAAACTGAATAAATACCTAATTCTTCAAAACTCGTCAAAGTCCGTAAAAATATTTTATCAACAGCGGTGAGTCCCCAAAAAGCTAAGCCTCCTAGAATGAGAGGCAAACCAAACCGCAGCATTTGTCTGAGTTGACTAAAATCTATCTGGCTTCTCAAACTAGCCAGCCATTCCTTTCTAGTATTCCACGCATAAATAACAAGAACAAATGTAAGAGCCGATGTATTAGCCACTATAAGATTCGTCAAGCTTTTACTAGCACCGGTAAATACATATCCGCCAATTATTAGTAAAAGCAGCAACTTTGGGAGCAACTGGCTCATTGAAAAGGCAAAGCCACGCTCGTTCATTCGAAGAACAAGCGACAGGAAGCGCGAGACAAAGCTGGCCAACAGCGCAATAGCAACTAGAATACTCAAATGCACTCTGGGCAGACCAAATAACCATTCTGCTAATATTCCACCGAATGATAGAAGTACGGCAAGTGCCAACATCAGTAAGACTAAACCCGGTAGCATTGCACGTTTCAATAACGCTGGTGAGTTATCGACTTCATGGAACTCTCTAACGTAAGACTGATCAAGTCCCAGACTAAAAAGTAAAGTGCTGAAAGAGAGTGTTACCTGTAACATAGACATACGCCCGACATCTTCTTGAGAAAAAAACCAAGTAATTACAGGTAAAGATATAAGGCTTAATAAAGCCCCACCTATTGGTCCAATAGCAAAAGCGGCTATTTTTTTAGGCGTCACTTATAAAACTCAATAATTGCGTCAACAATTCTCTTTTGATCGCTTTGCTTGATGCCGTACCATAAAGGAAGTCTAACTAATTTCTCGCTCTCATTGGTCGTAAAGCGATCTTCGCCATGGAAACATCCCAATTTAAGCCCTGCTTTTGAGGTATGTAACGGTACGTAATGAAATGCTGCGAATATATCACGACTCTTTAAGTGTTCTAACAATCTTGTGCGTTCTTCCAATCCCGATGTCTTCACATAAAACATATGAGCATTGTGCACACATTCTTCAGGTATTGTTGTTAAACCTATAACCCCTGTTTGTGACAACGGCTTTAAACCCTTATTATAATAATCCCAGGCTAAGAGTCGTGTGTTGTTAATTTCTTCTGCACTTTCTAACTGCGCCCATAAATAAGCGGATTGCAGTTCGCTTGGCAGATAACTACTGCCAAGATCAACCCATTGATATTTATCAACCATACCTCTAAAAAACTGGCTTCTGTTTGTACCTTTCTCACGAATAACTTCTGCGCGGTTAATAAATTGAGTGTCATTAATAATTAGAAGGCCACCTTCTCCACCACTTGTATAGTTCTTTGTCTCGTGAAAACTAAATGCGCCTAAATGCCCAATAGTCCCTAACGCTCGGCCTTTATATTTGCTCATCACGCCTTGGGCGGCATCTTCAATTACGTATAGCCGGTGACGATTCGCGATATCCATTATGATATCCATCTCACAGCCTACCCCTGCGTAATGTACAGGTACTATTGCACGGGTCTTCTCTGTAATCGCCTCTTCAATTTTGTTTTCATCTATATTCATAGTGTCTTGTCTAATGTCGACAAAAACAATTTTGGCGCCTCTTAGCACAAAAGCATTCGCGGTACTGACAAAGGTATAGCTTGGCATTATCACTTCATCGCCAGGCTGTATATTAATGAGCAAAGCTGCAAGTTCTAACGCGGCTGTGCACGATGGCGTTAGCAATACTTTCTCTACCGAGAGCTTTTCTTCAAACCATTCTTGGCACTTTTTACTAAAGGGACCATCCCCACATAGCTTCGGTCCTTTAAGAACTTGTAACAAGTATTCCTGCTCATTACCTGTCATTGGTGGTTTATTGAAAGCTATCGACATAATTAAAGTCCAAACCTAGTGCGAAAAGGGATTTCTCCAAGCAGAGACTCCCCTTGATTATTAACAATACAGGTTAGCTGTAGTAAGCCTTCGCCGCATACTACAGTAGGTAAGCCTGAATTCATGAAAATGACTTTTCCAATATGTTCTAAACGATCTTCTATCTTAACATCATCGACTACAAGGGATTCATAGATACGAACTGTATTTCCATTTATTGTTGTCTGAGCTCCTTTATACGGCTCCCCTACTGCATTGATAAATCTAGCGATATAACTCGCTTCACGAGACCAATTAATTTTATAATCAACCTCGTCTCGCCATAGACTGTAGCTCGCTTCCGACTCAACTTGTTTATAAAAATCTAATTCTTTTCCACAAATAACTTTCTCACAAATTTCAAGTAGTAATTCCGCATACAACTCTGAAACATTTTCGATTGCATCTATTATTTTTTTTGGGTAGCCAATAATAGTTTTCTTTTGCGCAAGAATATCACCAGCATCATAATGCTCAATTGCCTTTAAAGCAGTTACACCAATTTCGTCTGTGCCTTCGATTAACGCATTCACTAACGGCGCAAACCCCCGGAACTTTGGTAACAAAGAATCATGAAAGACAATGAGATTATTCAGATCGGATATTAACCATCGCCAACCTATTGCGAACTCAACATCAGTGTTAATACCTCTAGGCTTATATTTTTCTTTAAAAACTATACAGTTATCGAAACAAAGCTTTTTAATCGATTCAAAATGGTCTTCTGTAATATTTCTATCACGAGCACCAACAACAAAGCCGATACAGTCAGCACCAAACTTTGAAATTAAAACTTGTAAGCAACGGTACCCTTTAAAGCCTAAAACATACAATCCAAATTTTTTCATTGTTCAAATATCTTTGAGTATTGTGATACTAGTTTTTCAATATTAAATTCGCGTTCGATTATTTTCTTATTTGACTCGATATTAACTTCCGACAAAACTGATAAGTCGAAGTCCTCTACATTTTTGACCTTTACGCCTAAGTGCTCAAAAAGCTGCCATTGGCTCGTATCACTTCTTACATAAACTGTTTTTCCTAAGCCGAGTAAAGTGATGGTGTTACCCATTGCTTGCTGCCTTTTGTGATTAAAAACTGCTATATCAATCCCATCTAAAAAATCTATGTATTGCTCAAAAGACATGAGAGACGTTATAGGAAAAAGCTTTTCTTCAAACCAGCATGTGCCTTGTTGTATAACCTTATCAGCATAGGTTTTATCGCCGTAAGATAAGGGAAGGTAAATCTCAATACTTTTTTCTTTAAACGGAAGTAGTTTTTCCAGTACTTTTAAATGATTATTAGTTGGATCTGCAGAGTTACCTACTAAAATATGACATTTAGAGTTAGAGACCTTATCTCGCTTCTCTCGCTCCAAGATTGCGGTATCTACAACATTACTAAGATACATGAGACACTTGTGATACTGCCCAGTAGCACCATACCATTCCCTCGCGCGCTCAATATCGCCAGGTATATAACTGACAAGATGGCCAATACGTTTAATTACAAATTTTCTAAACTTTTCATTCAGCTTGGCCTTCCAACCAGTATTGTGCTCTTGGTACTGATATAAATCAGCGCCCCAAATTATCCAATAACACTTTTTCAATAGCCATGGACACAATGCTAAAATCAATACAACGCGAGCATTAAATAGTCCATGGAGAATAATTTTTTTACTATTATGAAATTTTACCAGAAGATATAAATAAGCGTATAACTGACCAAGAATTCTAGATTTAACAATGAAAATATTTTTATTTTTTTCAATAGGATAAAGATCTAACTTACTTTCACCCAATAACCAAAATTTATGTTTTTCTTTACTAAACCTTTTATTAATTAGCTTCACAAAAGAAGGAATAAAAGTTCCTATATTACTGACATGTAGGATCACCTACTGATTCCCCCGTTAAACATCACCATTCACTATGGCTTGAAGGTATTCTCCGTAACCATTTTTGCGGAGTTCTTTTGACTGTTTCAAAAGCAAGTCTTTACTTAACCAACCTTTGTTAAAAGCTATCTCTTCCAGGCACGCAATTTTGTATCCTTGACGCTTTTCTATAGTCTCTACGAATTGAGCTGCCTCTAATAAACTTTCATGAGTACCTGTATCTAGCCACGCAAAACCACGCCCTAAGAGTTCAACATTTAGGCTTCCTTGCTCTAAATAACTCTGGTTTATGCTAGTTATTTCCAACTCACCTCGATTAGATGGCTTAACCTGTTTCGCAATTTCTACAACATTGTTGTCATAAAAATATAACCCTGTCACAGCAAAGTGCGATTTGGGTTTTTCTGGCTTCTCTTCAATAGATATCGCCTTTTGATTAGCGTCGAATTCCACGACACCAAAGCGTTCGGGATCTTTAACCTGATAACCAAAAACAGTCGCTCCCCCTTCTCTCTCCGTCCGTTTTACAGCTTCCGACAATTTAGGGGTAAATCCCTGACCGTAATATATATTATCTCCAAGCACCAAGCAGACGCTATCTTTACCTATAAACTCTTCACCAATAATAAAAGCCTGGGCTAAGCCATCGGGGCTAGGCTGCTCAGCATAACTTAGTTCGACTCCGAACTGAGACCCATCACCTAGAAGTTTTTCAAAATTAGGCAAATCTTCAGGCGTAGAGATAATGAGAATTTCACGAATGCCAGCGAGCATTAACACAGACAACGGATAATAAATCATCGGCTTATCATAAATGGGCAATAGCTGCTTTGAAACGCCTTTTGTTATCGGATATAAACGCGTTCCTGAACCACCGGCTAATACAATTCCCTTCATAATTGACTTCCTAATCGTTCTCTTTGATAACTACCATTTTGCACTCGCTGGCACCACTCTTGGTTATCTAAGTACCAATGAATCGTTTTTCGTATTCCTGATTCAAAGGTTTCCTCTGGTTGCCAACCTAAATCTTGCTTTATTTTAGTTGAGTCAATGGCGTAGCGCATATCGTGCCCAGGGCGGTCTTCAACGTAACTTATTAACTCTTTATATGAGTTGCTATTCGGCATTAACTCGTCTAGCACCTCACAGATAGTTGTCACCACTTCAATGTTCTGCTTTTCATTATGACCACCAATATTGTAGGTTTCACCAACTTGCCCTTGCGCTGCCACTTTTACTAAAGCTCGTGCATGATCTTCCACAAAAAGCCAATCTCGAATTTGGTTACCCTTACCGTAAACTGGCAGTGGCTTACCATCTATGGCATTCAATATCATTAACGGTATAAGTTTTTCGGGGAAATGATAGGGCCCGTAATTATTTG
>JABXHG010000247.1 GCA_013393545.1 Alteromonadaceae bacterium
TCACATTGTCAACGCAACACTCTTTTCAATTAACTCTTGTCTTAAGCGCTTTAATTCAGCCTGCTCTTCGGTTCGGGCAGCGTCTTTTTCTGCTTCTGGACCGTATTTCTTAACCCAGGCATATAAACTATGAACGGAAACATCTAGCCGTCTTGAAACGTCAGCAACAGAATAACCTTTATCGGTAATTTACCGGACAGCTTCGATTTTAAACTCTTCGGGGTATCCGTTGTTACTCATAAACACCTCATAGCCATTATCTATGGCTATGAGGTGTCTAGCAAATCAGTGGCGGTTCAGATATGTTAAAACTAAAATAGATTCTACTTAACAGCACAACTATATCTGTTAGGTCAGTATTTAAATTTCAGCAAACAAGGACATCATGAGCGAATCAAGTCACTTTTCCAGTAGGCTAAGAGAGCCCTTAGTCGAGACAACTCGTAAAGTTCGTCGTAATCTTATGACGGCTTCTGTTATCGGTGTTGTATTAACAAAAGTAGGCTTAGTGCCATCAAAAATTTCAGCTTTTGGAGTTGAGTTTACTTCCTCTAATCAACGAGCTTTGATGATAGTGCTCGCCGCAGCAATTGCCTATTTCGCTGTAAGCTTCATGGTCTATGTCTATTCTGAGTTAACGGCCTGGAAAATTGTTATTGCTTCGAAAGAAATCGAAGAGATAAAGGAACAAAGTAAAACTGAATCTTACCAATTATTTGGGGTTGACGAAGATGAGAAGTTTCGGCAGCACTTACGAAAAATCTACTCTCGCTCAAAACCAACATTTTACATTCGCTTAGGTGTAGAGCTTTTAATTCCTATAGTCTTTGCGATGTATTCATGTTTTTCGCTAATTAATGTAGAAATCCCAAATGACGACAGCAAACTGCCAACAGTATTAGAAGAGCCTGCGACGAATTGGAGTCAGCAGGAATTAAGCAAGGCCGAAGCCGCTAAATAAGAAGTTAGGCTCAAGGAAAATCATGGCTTCAACATCTAGAGCTAAGTTAATAAAATCTATCAAAGAGAATTTAAGTTGTCCGTTAGATTGGGAAAGCAGAGTTGAGAAGGGCATATTCCTCCAGAGATGGTATTATACAGTATCGGATTGCATGCCAAATTGAGAAAAAGATGCATTTTCATTAAAAGGTGGCTTTGCCGATAGTTATCTGTCTGAACCCGATGAAGATATTCTCTCAAGTGAATTTTACGACGAGCAAGAACTTCACGCCCTCTCAGTTAACAGCAAACTTCATAGAGGCGATTGTCGAAATCAATATAAAGCTGAGTGTCAAAAACACCATAGACTGGAAGCTCAAAAACCCAGCGAAAGAAATAAACACTATGTTCCGTCCGCCAAAACTATTGAAGATATAGTTAGAAAATCTACTGAAAAAAATAATGTTGGCCTACTTTTGCCTAACCTCTCCCCAGAAGTTCAACTCCGTTTTTATTGGACTGCTATCAGTGACATCTTTGATAGGTTGATTTTTGAGCAAGAAGATATAGGTGAGTACTCAGGCCGTCAGGTATTTGAGAATGCATGGAACGTTCTGATGACTAGAGAACAATTCAGAATTTGTGTTGATACGATGACGACTATTGGCTATTACTCTGGAAAAGAGGCTCGGTGGTTGATCTATGACACTACTCTATCAAGTAGGATCACACATTGTTATCCAGCTCTTGAATCACTGCCTAACTGCTGTGAAGCAATATTAGATAACTTGCAAGGAATTAAAGAAGCATTTATCAAAGGAAGAAGTGATTGGCCGTAAATAAGGCTTAATAATTAAATGCAGGTAACTAGTTTTCGTTAGCGCTAAAAATCATCGGTAGCCCCTATTTGGTTGTGTAAACAAAACGACCGTTTTCTTTCTGTCTGATGTGTTCCTGCCAAAATTCTTGCCAAGCCAATAAACGGTGTTAATAAATTACGTAAAGAAATCTACGTTAAGCAAAGGTGCCTTTTATGTACGTTGGTTATGCGCGAGTAAGTACACAAGATCAGAATATTGAACTTCAGATTGATGCACTCCAAGAAGCAGGGTGTGAGGAAGTCTACCAGGAGAAAATCAGTGGAACGAAATCAGACCGGCCTGAATTAGAAGTTTGTATCAGAAGTTTACGGCAGGGAGATGTCTTTGTTGTTTGGAAATTGGACCGCTTAGCTCGCTCTTTAAAAGACCTGGTTTCAATAATTACTATTCTGGATAGCAAAGGTGTGGGTTTCATGTCTCTTACGGAATCAATTGATACTACCAGTGCCGCAGGTAAATTGATTTTTCATGTTTTTGGGGCGTTAGCTGAGTTTGAACATAGCTTAATTCGTGAGAGGACTAAGGCAGGCTTACAGGCAGCCAGGGCGAGAGGCAGGAAAGGTGGCCGAAAGCCAGCTCTTAATGACTCTGATGTTAGGAAAGCACGCGCAATGTTGATCGACCCACACATGACGAAAACTGAAGTTGCCGAGCATTTTGGGGTGAGCCGTGTAACTCTGAACAAGTATTTGTAGAGCTGACGGGTTTTAGAGGCGTAACTTGTCGTGAATCCTCGGTTTTTGACGAATTTACGACATTTCTTTCTAATTTATAAAAGCAAAGAGAACATCCGCTTGTCGTTAAATGGTCGCTTTTTGCCAAAAAGCGACAACTTTCAGTGTGTTAATGATACTGGATGTTTTCTAATTTAGCCGTTGGTTGGGAAGGTTACTCTAGTTAAGAGAGAATTTCATAACGTATGTAATAAAGGCTGTTATCGCCACAATGTTTGGGAATAAGAACTCCCATATGAGCTGCCATTTAGTCCATTTATAAACAATTTTATTTGATGAGTGACGAACGTATTGTTCAATATTTCCTGGCTCATATTCTTCAGCTTCCCACTCTGGCTCAATTTCTAACAATGCTTTTCGTTTCGCGAGTTTCAGATCTGTCCCACTCTCAATTATGATTGATGTCCAAAAAGCAAATACCCGATATATCAGTAACCCCAGTACCAGTAGCCCGATTGATATTTCTTGAGGAGGAGTAATCGAAATTCCCAAGCCCGCAAGTGAGGCTTTACCAAAAGTAACCTTTACACTTGGGCCAATAAAAAACATTAAAAGAGAAAGTAACAGAATTGCACGGCGGTGCTTAAGTGAAGTTTCACTCAGCTTTCCAAGGTGAAGGTGTAGGTAGTCAAGGAAACGATTGTTCATTTTTTCGGTAACCTAACAAGTTTAGGGGGCAGTCGATGGTGAGCCCACTAGACACTTTACCTTGATTGAAGGGAAAGGCAAACGCGCACTATCATTGAGCATATACGATTTTTGAGTGGGGGAACGGCGAGGTAAATATTGTCGATGACATCGGCTCTTATTTTAAGAGAGAAATTATCTCGTAGATAACCTAGAGCGTTGTGCGAAAGGATAATGCGTTTATTGATTTGCAGTTATCCGCTCGCAGAAGCATAGTTTTTGTGCACTAACAGGGTATTTCCATGAACTAACTTAGCTTATAATTTAATTTTTAAGTTATTATTATTAAAGGTAAAAATGTATTATTGTGATTTTTTATCTCTAGAAAGATTTTAGTTGCTCCCATAGACTCCCTATTACTTATGAGCTAAAACTGTTTTGTCTTATACCAATAGGAGAACACTTATGGACACGTTAGAAAAAACAGTTTCTGTACTAGAGAGACTAATCCGAATTTTTCGGGATCTCACCAAGGGAATACTTATGCTTCTGATGATAATGAGCCTATAGGAAGAAAAAAATGGTTGAATTGCTGTGGGTGAAAATGCCTTCTTTCTGGGTTACGAATGGGAGCATGGCAACAGATTTCTCTTCTAGTCGCCATGTTTCTACCGACATCGCTGCATTGAAAGTATATATATATTTATGTTTGTACGCGACACCTGTCAAAAGAGCTCATAAATTAACATCCTTGGCTCTATTGCCCAAAAAAGCTAGAGCTATGGATGTAGTAACGCAAGCGGAGTGTCGTTTAACTTATGACGATATTGCAGAGGGGTGCTTCTTAAGTAGAAAATTAATTTCCGCTGGCTTAAAAAAACTCATAGAAAAGGGAATGATATTAAAGGAAGGAACAACCCGTAAGCCTCGATATATCATTCAAGGGTCTCTTGATTTTGGGTGGGCAAAGCTCCCTAAGAGAGGCCTCATCAAAGTCAATCACGAGATTGCCGCGTTTGAATCGATGAAAAACCGTTATAAATATGAAAGGGATGCCTTAAAGTTATTTTTATATTTACTCTCAATAAGAGCCAATACATTCTCCTATGTAGATGTATCAAGGGGAACCATATCTAACTCTACGGGAGTTGAACTTTTTGAGATAGATAGCTCTCTAGGGTATCTTCAAGGTATCGGGCTACTAGAAGAAGTTAAAGACAAAGGAACCGTATTGAACTCAAATCACTTTGAGGAAAAATCTCGACTGCATAGATATTATGTAGTTAATAGCTCAGGGCTTGTACAACCAAAAAGCAAATCACGCAATCCTGCGATAGGAGTTAAAAGTAAGGGTGAGTGACTAGCTATCTGATTTGTATAGATTCTCGAATCCATTTTTTTGAGTGTGTATATCTAATATCAACAGAAAAATAGGGCATCCCGTTTTCTTTGTGGTGTTGTGTTGCCTTTGTTTGATCAAAACGGCATAACCAAACGTGACCAGGTTCAATTACACAAGGGAGAGGTCGGGTAAACGGTTGATACTCAGTCATTACACCCATAGCCCTTTTCATTCCTTTGGGCGTATCGTTTTGGGAAAACCTTATCTCGAGAATTGTGGTCGCTGATTTTCCGAGGTTTTTAACTTCTACTGCTATAAAAGGTTTCATCTGCCGCATTTCAGCTCCCCCTTCAAGGATCTTTTTTCCTGGCTCGTATTCAATTTTTCCCATCCAGTCATATACGTTAGGGGAGGCTGTGACGTTAATCCTTGGTTTAGAAAGTACCCACGATAAAACGCTCCATCCAAGTAAAGCAGTTGAGAGTATTGCTCCCCACCATGCTGTAAAGTTTTGACTGTCCATAGAGTCCCTAGTTGTTTAAGAAAAAATAAAAGGCATTTTAGGTAAGTCTGATTCTCGACTTCACTGCGGGCTCTTATTTGCACCGAAACTCCAGTGAAACGTTCCCTGGTTTTGCAAAGCCTGAATCTGTCATTTCCAAATTCACAGTTTCTACTTTCTTATTGGACTTAGCGCAAAATGCATTTGCTTCTTCATAGACTTCAGCCTTGACTGCATCTGGAGGGCCAAAGCCAACTTGAGCGCTTCGTTGGGCGATCATGTAAACACCGTCATCCATAGGAACGACACCAGTACTGCTGCAGGCAGTCAGTAATAAAGCAGAGCAAATCAATAATTTCTTCATCGATATTCCTTAATTTTAAAGTAGCGCGGGAATCGCTGTTAGATAGCTACGTAAGAACCAGTTATTACCGGAATGCGGTTTCCGGCGCTCTTTCGCATCGCTCTCGAGCAACCTCAATAGCGTGCCTCCCAGCGTTCGGTGCTGACTTTAAAGTTGGATAAGAACCTATTTCCTTAAAGTACTGAACTCCAAGGCTTACACAGCGGTTATATGTGTCTTTTTCCTGAGTTTCGCGCGAGATTCTTTCGTCGCTGCTTTCACTACACGAAGAGATAGCTAGAACTGATAAAAAAGCGACAATTCCTTTGTTAATCATAATAACTCCCTTGAATTTTTTATGATCTTATAGTGCCAAGCTGACTTGGCTGGTCAAGAACTTCCTCAGTTCCATTTTTGTAAACCACTAAATTGTAAGTAACCCAACAAGGAATCAATAGGTTCGCCAACTGTAGCAATCGTGGAGTTTAAAAATTGATCAATTGTATTGGCAATGCTGCGTGGCTTGTTGTTGTGCTGTGTATTTAACTCGTTTAATCTCAAAGAGGTAATAATAATCAAAAGTTAGATATTGTGCGCTTGTCTGAATGAAAATGAGCGTGCTCAGTATGTAAGTCTTAGGAATCTACATAAGAGGTAGTCATAGTTGGTAGAGAGAATCGGACATATCAAGAACCCACTTACAGTAATTGCGATTTTTGCGGCAATAGCTGAAATCAGTGGCACTACAGTACTTCCATTCATTGAATCCGAAAACCAAGGAATCTATATATGGTTCCTTATGCTTTTTCCAGTCTTCTTGATTGGTATATTTTTTTTAACATTAAACTTCAATCATAAGGTGCTCTATGCGCCCTCTGACTATAAAAATGAAGATAACTTTCTCAAGTCATTTGGTAAGGCTACAACTCAAGAGAAGGAAGATAAACTCCGAGAGGAAGTTGAAGAGGCAGAGGACATTGCATCATCGGAAAAAGCTGAGCCTGATAATGTGCCCCCCGAAGCTGAAAATTTTAGAGACCAGAAAGATTCCGGTGACCCTCGACAAACATTTGTCGAGAACTTTGATAAACATGCCTCTCTACTGGCCAATGTGTCACTGGCGGAAAAGTTAGCTATTTTAAAACTTTCAAAAGATATGAATCTGGATTTCCGAACAGATGTAAGATTTGAAACTCCAAGTAATCGTAAAATCATTTTTGATGGTTTAGCCATCCACAAAGACAAGATTCATGCCGTTGAAGTAAAACTCTTTCGAAATGAGAACATTAACCCTTCTAGAATGGAAAAGGTTTTGCTTGAATCAGAACTGATGGCCAGCCAAATGAAAGGTATAGATTCGAAGGAGCTTGTTCTTCATTTCGTGGCCGTTATCGATAATCCCGAAGTTGACGCAAAGCGGGTTAAAGAGCGACTAACTAAGTATATTGGGCGCTACAATGTAAATATAAAACTTCATGTTATCACGCTGTCAGATCTAAAAAATGAGTATCAGCACAGCCCTTAAGAAGGCGCTGCTGCCGGACAAGTTTTCCGGGGCGCTACAAACTTGCCGCAGAACGCGGTGCTAGCAGTCAAAACTGAGGAATCCATGAAAGATGGGGTAAGGGTAAATTTGTATTGGTCTATAGCTGCTCTGATAAGTTGCGGCCTTGGATGGCTTGCAGGTAGTACTCAAGGTTTTGAATTTCACAAGCTGCTAAACTTAATTGGCCTTTGTTATGACTTGATCGCTGTTGTTTTCCTCTCTTATGTCATACTAGCTGACCGACCAGTACAAGCTACCTTAGCTCATCATGCTTCACTTGCAGTTATTGCTTTTACTTTGCTCTTTCCTGCCGCATTTTCGGTAGGTTCATTTACTAGCAGCGGTAAAGCATTAATGGATGGTGGCATCTACGCCTTCATTCTGATCTCCTTGGTACCTGCATTGTATATTTATACTAGTCCGGTTTTGGAGCCCTTGTCTTACAAAAATTATTCGCCGGAAAAGCGGGTTAAGATACTAGGCACAATTATTTTATTTATGGGCTTTGCTTTTCAGGTGGTGGCATCAACGATCGATACCTTCCTGCTAACGAAGCCATCAATTTGACCGCCTTACGCTGCGCTTCAGACGGCAAATTATGGCGGCATTATGCACTAATGCCCAATCATGAGAATACAGGAGAGAACGATGGAGTTTGACAAGCTCGCATACCCAGAAAAACTGACTATCGCAGGTGTGGAATACAAAGGGCAACGTAGTATGTCCAAAGATGAAGTTCTGGTGCCTTACACAGATGAACCGGATGTAGGTATTGGCGATGTTATTACTCAAAAATCAGGTAAGCGCGAAATACATCTCAAAGTTATAGATGCTTTATTCCTAGAGGATGGTTCTCTGGGGATTGGTACTACGCACCCTCACATGCTGACTCTTAAAGTCGAGAATACAACTGCTCAGCCTCATGTCACTAAACACGGTGATTCAACTTTCAACATTGGCTCAATAAGTGGTGAAAATGTTCAGGTCGGCAACAGTAATACATTAACTACCAATGTGACTATCCAAGAGTTAGCGGAAGAAATCGCTAAATGTGATGATCCTGAGGCCAAATCAAAACTGAAAGAGTTTTTGCAAAACAGCACTGTTGGTAGTCTTATTGGTGTAGGCGCTTCAGCCTTGATAAGCATGTTATAGGTGCATGACAAAGCCATTGAATTCTTTCCCTTTGATCGCCTGGCGTTCTCAAGCCTGCGCGGTTTATGCCGACCTTATAGCTGTTGTTGAGTTAGGAGCATAGATTTGCAGTATTTTGATTTACCAGAATTAAGTAGTTGCTTGCTCAAGAAGTTGGGTGTCGAAGATCTTAGAGAAATTGCGGTTCAGCCAGATTCAGATGCTAAGCCCCTAAATTGCTTAAAGAATGTTATTTCGTACATAGAAAAACATGGTGGTAATGTTCAGTTCGGCTGGATTTTCTCTTGCTTAGGTAATATATCTATAAAAATGACAGCTCACGCTGTTGTTAAAATGTCTGATAATTCAATGGTCTGTGTAACGCCAAATGAATATCGTACTGGGCTATTAAAGTTTGCTCCTGATAGCTCTGTTGAAAGTCTCAATAAGAACAACTTTTTACCAGCTAAGTTTGTTCCGTTGATCGACGATAAGTCACTATCGGACTATATCAATTTAGAAATCGAACAAGAGCAACTGCGTCTGGATAATCACGGTATCGTAGCTCAATCTGACTTAGATCAGCTTCATATGAGAGCTTTATTTCTTTATCCTGCGATCTTATCTCTTGCCAAAAAGCACACTGGCAGGAATGACCAGTGTTATTGTGGTTCAGGGAAAAAGAACAAAAAGTGTTGTGGCTAAATCGCTATAACAGAGCATTTAAGAGTGACTTCCTGCGCTTGGTATTTTCATTCCATCGTTAGGTTTTGTGTTTACGGTGCAATTGTTTAGGTTGGGTAGCAGAGCTGCTTACACTTAGATGCGGTGTTAAATCGAAGGAAAACAATGACTGTAGAGCAAGAAGAACAGGGGGTAACAGCATCAGAGCGTTATCTTGCTTGGCTAGGTAAAAATACTTTCCTAAGCCCCTGGTGCTTTCCCAATCTGTACACAGACGAAGGGAAGAAAGCTGAGAGTGGCGATGGTAAAGAGCTTTGTGACCTTCTTGTTGTTTTCAAAGAACACGTAATCATTTTCTCTGATAAAGACATTGCCTTTAAAGATACTGGAAACTTGGAAGTAGACTGGGGCCGATGGGTAAGAAGAGCAGTATTAAAATCAGCTCCGCAAGTTTTTGGTGCCGAAAAATTTATTTGCGAGCACGCTGGTAGAATATTTCTAGATCGCAAATGTACTCAACCCTTTCCGATCTCATTTCCTCCCAACGACCAAATAAGAATTCATCGAATATTGGTCGCACGCAACGCAGTAGAAAGGTTCAGAAAACACTTTTCGGGGTCAGGGTCACTAATGTTGACCCCAGCAATAGTTGGGAAAGATATGGAGAAAACTCCTTTTCAAGTGGGGTCA
Source organism: Alteromonadaceae bacterium (assembly GCA_013393545.1). The sequence continues at coordinate 9,423 of JABXHG010000247.1, forward strand.
GTTAACCCTGAGAAAGGCTTCGTTCATGTGCTTGATGATATAGCACTAGATATTTTGATGCGAGAGCTTGATACGGTTCACGATTTCACTAGCTACCTTTCCGATAAGGAGGCATTGGTTACGTCAGGGCGTTTAGATATAGCGGCAGGTGAAGAGAACCTTCTCGGGTTTTATTTGTCGCAATCAAACAAAGACCGTGACCCCGGCTTCTACCTTAACGACGAGCACCTTGTTGTAGATGAAGGCTTATATGACGAGATAAAAGGTTTACCTCAGTATAAGAGAGGAAAGGAGCTTGACGCCTCTTCTTATTATATCGATAGACTTATTGAGTATTTTGGCCAGCATGCGAAAAACAATACGTGGCACTTCAGTAACGCTGAAGACTTTGACTCGGTTACCCTTGGCATTAGGGAATTTGCGTCCGAGTCGAGAGTTGGGCGTCGAGTTTTAGCAGATGCCATACATGAAAAAATTAGGTCTTTAAGACCGGATGAGAGGGGCGTCCGTCTCCTGCTATCCCCAACCAACCCTGAGACCATGTACGTCTGGCTAATACAGCCTGTTTCCGGGAACTTCGAGTCTTATCAGGTATATCGAAATTTTCGAGCTGGGCTTTTAATCGCATACTGTAAGTCCGCTAAGCTACTAAAGCCTGAGAGGAGAGTTGTGGTTGGAATTGCGACCGATCCCCCCAGTTCAAATGGCGGTAGTGAAGATATGATATACATAGATACAGATACTTGGTTAGAAGATGACTATGCGGAAGCGCGAGACGTACGTGAAAAACTTGGGCTTTTCAAAGAAAGCAATGTAATAGAGAAAAGCAAGAGGCACTACCAGTATCCGGTTGAAGAAAAAAGCACTGATAACCGCGCGAAGCGAGAAAAAGAAAAAGGACGCAAAAAGAAAAGAAACAACCAGAAAATCGCAAGACGCAAGAACCGGCACCGCAAATGATTTAACCCGTGCATCAATCACTAGACCGGTTTCCGGGGGACAGTTATGCGGCTAGGTAAAGGTATTTTGAAGTACCGACAGAAGTGGCTTTGGCCAAAGTGGACAACTAAAGCACCGTTATGCAAATTCTAAGTTCTAATCAAAGTCCCCGCTCATCGAGCTGCATGAGTTAAATAGTTGGTTTGTAAGCTGCTACTATAGCCTACTAATCTTCATGTAGCAGAGTAACCTTACTACGCTTGAACTCAGCAATCTTGTCGTTTGCTTGTTTCAGTAAACTTTTGTTGTTTTCGTGCTCTTTCTGCAGCAGTTTATAATGCTTTGCTAGTGTTGAGAGCTGCGATGACAAGTTATCCGACTCTTGTTGTTGTCGCTCATTCTCTAATTTTAACTCTTCGTTCTCAGCTTTTAATTTTTTTACTTCGCGCCGCAGACTCAAATCATCTTCGCTCTTTCCTGCCGCATACGGAGGTCTTGGGAGTTTAACGTCGTGCATAGAAGTCACTGTCTCTGCTATTTCAGCGCGCAGTTTCTCATAGTGAAAGGCTGTATTACGCTTCAGACTGGCTTCCTCCTCCACCGCCCTGACAGATAGCTTTCTATTTTTCGATATTATTTGCGGACATCCGCGCAGGATCCGGTTAAACGCATCGGTCAATTTTCTCTCAGTATCATTTAGACGTCTTTCCATTTCTTACTCCTTTTTCGCTAATAATTTCATCAAAACATTTTCTATCTGAATGAAGTGCTGACTCAGTGCGTCAGTGTCAGCTTTGTCGCGCTGTTGACGAATCGCTTGTAGCCTTTCTTGTGCCCAGTGTTTCAACTCTTTCGATAAGGTACTGGATGACAGAATGCCGGAATTGCAAGCTCTGGCATGCAGGCAATTAGTGATTAACGATCGTGAGGGCTCCTGACCAAGAAGCTGGGCACTTTTTTCGAGATTAGTCTGGCTACTAAATGTATTTGCTTCCCAATAAGCGATAATGCTCTCGTCATCCGCTTTGGCTGTTGGTGTGAAGTTGTTAAGCGCTGCGTCGGTCGCGCCATTCGTGTAATAAAGCGCCATGGTGAGCGATAAATGCTTATACTGATACATAATGTCATGCGCAGATGCCAGGTCGTAACGCCTGAGATAGACCGCCATAGTGCGTCTTAGCTGATGACTGGTGATGTGCCACAGCTGACCAACTGAAAGTTTCATTGAGGCCCCCGGATTCATAACATTTAACTCTTCTAAGTCCTCGGGCTCTATTTCAGCGTTAATATGTCTGACTAAATTATTGTAGCGAGAGTTAAGACCTCGGTTTCGCACCGGTACAGGCGGTCTGCTTAGTTTATTCTGGCTGAGCCATAGATGGCTTTGATAGGGCAGCTCATTGTACTTGAGTGTTGATCTTTCTGACTCAGTGAGTGTTTTTGCGAGTTCAAGTGCGCTGAAGACCACGGGAGCGACTACGAACGTCACCTTTTTTACGCCGCCCGCGATGAACTTATAGCTGTCGGCGCGTACTTTATAAATGGTCTCACCGTCACGCTCGGTCGAGAACCAGTCGCCGATTTCGATACTTAAAAGCTCAGAGCTTCGCATACCAGAGAAAGCCTGAGTTACGAGCAGCGAAGCATTCATTAACTGTCGTTTATACTCCAGCCAGTCTGAGTAGGAATTGATGTTAAAGCGTCTGATCGAAAGGTGCTTTATGGATGACTCGTACAGCTTCTTGCGCCCGACCCTTGCTTCACGTGATATTTCTTCCGTTACTGTCTTTTGATGCGCGGTTTTTGATGTGAATTTTGATGGCTGAAGCCATTTCCAGGTGCCAGATTCTATTTTCTTCTCAATTTTCTCTTTGGCGTCGTTATAAATCGTTAATTCTTGCTGTTTGATAGTTGAGAGTTCACCTTTAACACTGAACGCTTCTTCAATAAGCGCTACTGACTCTGAGTAAATGCAGGTCATCAGTCGTGGCGGTATGACGAGCGTCTGCTGCTGTCTTTTGTGGCTAACTTTTCTAAGTGTTTCTTGCAGGGGAAGGTCGCTATGACCGACTTGAAACGGCAACAGCCTGTCAAAGTGACTCGCTTTTTTAAGTGCGATGAGCTTTTGCTGTATTGTGCTGACACTTTCGTCTGCTGCAGCCAGCTGCTCGAAATACTCGTTGAGTAACAATGGTTGCTGGAGTTCACTTAAACACTCTGCCCGTTGTTCAATCAGAAAGTTTAACGCTGACTTAAATTTTCCGTAGCGCGTGGCCTTGCTGGGAATCTTTGTCCGGTCTTCAAAGTTAAGCCACAAGTAGACAATCACTTTGGTCTGAAACAACAGTTTCGGATGGTCCTTTAGCAGCGAGAAGTCGAATGAGTAAGCGTTTTTATCCCTTAGTCCCGGCACCATTTTTTTTAGCTGCCAGAAGTTATCTTTAAATACGGACTCACAGCTTAAAAAAACGGGCAGATTGGATAACGTCTCGGTATCCATGCGCTGAACAAGCCCGGCAAACTCTCTTAGCGGATCGAGCCTGGGTTGGTTGTCCGCGTACGCCGGAATCTGGTCAGTGGCTAACATTGTCCTGCTACCTGCTCTAAGCTGTTTCCTTGCCACAGCGGGTGGGGACCGAGTTGTTTGAATAAGGCATACGCTTCATTGCGAATGCGCTGCGAAAAGCATTCAAAGTTTCGCTCAGCCATTTCTGATAGCCATGGCAACTTGGATGTTAATGTTTGACACTCAAGTTGCTTTATTAGACTGAGATAGAGCCAGGCCGAATAGGGCTCGTCAATTAACGCCTGGTACTCACAACTGAAACACTTAAAAATCGACTCTAACTGAAGCGAGCAGTTGGTCTCTGACTCAGTCTCAGCCTGGGGCTTCTGTTTGCTTTCGATGGGTTGTGTCACGTTTTGATAGATACGCTCCAGGCTGTCTGCCATGCGAGACTCACTCTCAAATGCGCTGGTACGCGAGTAGTTGTTTGTTACTTGAGTGATTTGGTTACCAAGTACGCGCGCTGATGAGTGAGCGCCATTTTCCCTGGCTTCTTCAAGGCTCACGTTGACACGAAAATTCGAAATTAGCGGGAACAGCTCCGAACCATCATCCGCTTTAAGTGCGAAGCTTTTTTTGAACCATTTGTTGAAGTTGCTGAGGTGCACACTTTGCAGCCTCTCCGCTTGCTGTGTCGGGAAGGCAAATAACCATGGGGTTTGTGGCGCGGTCTGATGAGCAACTTCGGCTAAACAACGAAAAATTTGACTGAGATAAGAGTCCGATTTCTCCGGGATGGGCGTCGAAACATGCGCGTAGCGAGCTCGGGGTTTTACCTGTGTGTATTTGAGATATCGCTTACCGTCGATAACCGTCGTCTCCAGCTCTCGCGTCATTTTCAACAAAACGCTGCTATTGAGCCCGGTAAAAAAGCTCATCAAATAGGCGCCGGCTGCGACAAAGCGACTTAATGCGCCGGTGACCCTATGCCGCTTTTCATCAATTTGTACGGTTGCGACAGACTGCCATTTGGTGCCGATAAACCCCATCGGATCGGCTTTATAGGCGCTGAATAACTGACTGAACAAGTCATAGAGAGTCACAACAAGCAGTTCAAGCTCCCGTTGAGAATATCCCTCATGAGAATTTCCTTGAGAGCGCCTGAGCCGGCGTACGAAGTCAAAGTACTCCGCGTAGTTGTTGTTGATGGCCTCGAGCGTTGCTTTCAACTCAGATACGGCTTTGACATAAACCGAGTCAAGGATATCACCTCGCAACTGTTTATCAAAAAGGTGCTCGGTATAAGCGTTTACTGAAATCGCCTCAAACGGATTCTGAGCGACTTTGTCACAAAATCTAATATACGATGATAGTCGCTTGAATTTACTCGACCAGGACGCTGTGGAGCCGCACATGTGGTCAAATGCATCTAGGCAGTCACGCATAAAATCATTTGAGCGTATCGGTGTGAGCTTTTTGAGCTCGTCTGAGTCGGGTACTAACGCGTACCGCAAGCGGTTGAAGTCATGCGCTCTCAACTTGCCATTAGGCATTTGCCACACGCGAACGACGCTCTCACCACGCATTGCGGATCCTCATGTCACCGCAAAGCGCATCCATTAAGTGCTCTTTACGCTCGTTATTTTTCGCTTTTAGCAAATCATTGTTGATCAACAGCGTGTATATGAATGTGGTGAAACCGCTGCTATGCCCGAGCAGTCTTTGCAGGTAGGACGCTTTGTGCTCTTCGCCCAGACCGTTTAACTCTTCTGATTTCATAAAATTGAGTGCGAAGGTTGCTCGCAGATCGTGAAAGCGCACGTTAAAACCCAATTCAAACAAAGACGCTATTTTGTCTTTGAACTTGTACCAGTGCGCATAAAGCGTGTGTTGGCTGTACCGGGTGCCGCGTTTCGTGATGAAAACGGGGATGTGCTTGGCGTTGTCTTTAAGTTTGTGTTTGAGCTCAAGGTACGCCTCACTGGTGATGTAGCGCTGTATCGCCGAGAAGAGATCGCGGGGGATTTCAACTTCCCGGGACTTTGAGAATTTCGTTTTCATGCCAAATTCAGGACCGATATCAATTTTGACGTGATCCGGTCTGATTGCGCTTTGTCTCGCGGTTTTTATTGCGCTCAACGTTAAGCTGGTCGCCTCGGATATACGCAGACCAGCGCGGGTGGCAAGCTCGCAGAGCATACGAAAAACCGGCGGTTGACGTTTAAGCTCTTGCTCAAACGCTCGTTGTGTTTCTTCGCCCATTGCGGCGAGCTGAGGCTCGGAGCTTTGGAATCCGTAGAATCTCAGATCGGTCGTGTAGATTTGAAAGACCGCGCCGGATTTGGCGGGAATTTTCGTTTGGTAAGCACGAAACGGCATGCAGTCATCTGAAAATGAAACGAGCCCTTCCGACATGGCGTACTGGTAAAACTGAATAACCCACCGCATGTAGGCACTGGCCGTTGATTTTTTTATTTCGCCTTGGTGAAGCTGCTTTTTCAGCGAGCGGTGGTAGGCGTACGTTGGGCGTTGATTCTTGTCATAGGTCATCTCGTCCCAGCGCATATCATGTTGCTCGAGGAACTCCCAGTATCGTTTCAGACCAAAAGCGATGGGGTACAGTGCTTTTTGCGCTTTCTCCAGGATGAGATATTGAAAGTAGGATGTCGCTACCTCGACCGTCCTCCCTTGGGAGTCATCGAGAAAATGCATTTGGTCGGTGGTGTGTCCGTTGCAGTACACCAGCTTATCATCAACGGTCTTAACGGACTTGTAGATGATAAAATGATCGTGTCGGCGTAATCGAGCCATAAGCCAATCCTCGTTAAAGATTAATGGCTCAATTATGCCTCGCTTTTTTACCCACCAATCTTAGATTAGACCCCTAATTTGGCACCTTAAATCCGCTGATTGATTTTTTTTAGCAATTTGAAAGCAGCGTTCAACGTGAAGAATTTATCGTTGTCGGCTGCCTTCAAGATGCCCTTAAAAGCGTGTTTTGATGGTTGCTTGATACTGCTATTTAAATAAAACAAACTCCTCAGCACTGGTCGGATGCAGAGC
>JABXHG010000248.1 GCA_013393545.1 Alteromonadaceae bacterium
TGTGAACTCATTCCATGCGAAAGACCCGCAGCTATCCCCTTTATAAGACTACAAACGACATCGCCAGGGTCATGAATCTGCTACTTCATCGCGCTGAAGCTTTGACTCTTCGTTATATTTGCATTACTCAGGAAGATGTGGACAGAGATTTTGTAGAGCTGGAGTTATAAGGGGGCAAAAGCCGAGAGTGTAAAAATATCTGTGTAAATGGCATTCTTACCAATATCGCAGAAGGATATCAGAATGCCAATATCAGACAAACTCATCGATCAGCTGCTTGATGGCTGTGACTCGCCAGAAGACATTTTAGGTGAAGCCGGGCTGCTCAAGCAGCTTACCAAGAAAGTCGCTGAACGCGCTTTAGAAGCCGAGATGCAAGCCCATTTAGGCTACGCCCCAAATGATGCGACCGGCAATAACAGCGGTAACTCCCGCAACGGTAAAACCAAGAAGGCTGTTCGTAGCACCAACGGTGACGTCGAGCTGGATATTCCCCGTGATCGCAATGGTAGCTTTGAGCCTAAACTGGTTCGCAAAGGTGAACGCCAGCTTAACGGATTCGATGAGCGCATCGTCGCGCTCTATGCCAGAGGCATGACCACCCGGGATATCCAGGCTTACCTTGAAGAAGCTTACGGTGTTGAAGTATCCCCCACATTCATATCTCAGGTTACAAACGAGGTGATGGACGAAGTAAAGGCCTGGCAACATCGACCACTGGCAAAGCTTTACCCGGTCGTGTACCTCGATTGCCTGGTGGTTCGCAGCCGTGACTCTGGCGTTGTTCAAAATAAGTCAGTCTACCTGGCGCTTGGCATTAATACCGACGGTGAAAAAGAGCTCCTTGGCCTGTGGATGGCACAAACCGAAGGCGCTAAATTCTGGTTATCTGTGATGAACGAGCTTAAAAATCGCGGCGTCGATGATATCTTTATCGCCTGTTGCGATGGCCTGAAGGGCTTCCCCGAAGCCATTGAAGCGGTTTACCCGAAGACTCAGGTGCAGCTGTGCATTGTGCATCAAATTCGCCACTCTCTGCGTTACGTAAACTGGAAGCAACGCAAGATAATCGCAGCTGACTTAAAGCTAATTTATGGCGCTGCCACTCGCGCTGCAGCAGAGCAGGCGCTGGAAGAGTTCGCGGAAAAGTGGGATGAAGAGCATCCGACCATAAGCCGCTCATGGCGGGCAAACTGGGAACGCTTAAGCGTATTCTTCGAATACCCGGCGGAGATACGTAAGGCTATCTACACCACCAACGCCATCGAATCGCTGAACGCGTCATTGCGTAAAATTACCAAGACTCGCCGGTCGTTCCCGAATGATGAGGCCATCATGAAGGTATTGTACTTAGCCTTGCATCAGGCATCGAAAAAGTGGACGATGCCCATACGCAACTGGAAACCGGCCATGGCGCAATTCGAGATCATGTATCAGGATCGGATTTAACAGTGCAATCAGCCATTTACACAAAATCTTTTACAGTCTCGATTTTAAACCGTCCGTGATAACGGGGTAGAACCCAAATTTATATTTAGCATGGACCAAGAACTATAATAGTTCTTGGTCCAAGTTGCCCGCTTCAAAGGAAGTGAGTAGAACCATACAACTCATGATGACTTCATTTCTGGTCACCGCTTATTTTCTGCTGCAAGTTATCAAGTCGGGTTTTAAGTGCGTTATTTTCAACATTTTCTTTGTAGCTCATTGCTAACGCTTTCTTTCTCATCTCCAGAGCTTTATTTAATTTACCAGCTGCTTCATAACCATCAGCGAGGCTGTCATATCCATCAGATTTGTTTGGATAACTTTCGGTGTTACTTCTGAAAATTGAGATTGCGGTATCATAGTCCTGCTTTTCTAAAGCATTGTACCCAGCGTGATTGATAGCTTTGTAGCTTGGTTTGGCGTTATACCCATATTTTTTAGATAGGTCTTTATAGTATTGTTGTATGGCTGTAACCCCTTCCTCGATTACTGCTCCAGAAGGTCGCAGTGAAGTGATTTGCTTTTGAAACGCGAGGCTCATACCTGCTAGAGCTGTCGTATTGTGGCTCTCAGATACATCCAGATTAGTGTCGTAGCTGAACCCCTCACGATTGCTGGTATTCAATAGTTCTTTATATCGTTCAAATGCACTAAGCATTTGCCCGCCCTCATTCCCCATATTTACGTATAGGTACTTATTTAAGTCTTCTGGTTGGCTCAAGAATTTTGCAGCATCAGAAAAAATGACTTCGCTATCCCACCAAAGGCTCGGACTGAAAGCGAAATAAGCCTGAAACATTTCGGGTCTTGACTGCAGTGCATATACAGATAATAAGCCGCCAAGTGAGTGGCCGGAAAGGATCGCGTAATTATTTGTTCTGTAATTTGAATTTATAAAAGGTTTAAGCTCAGCCTCGATGAAATTAAGAAAGTCGTCTGCCCCGCCAGAAATGCCCCATTGATCATAGCTTTCATCATGGGTAGGTGTGAAATCCCGCGCACGGTGCGTGTTAGTTATGCCAACAATAATCATCTCCTGTGCCATTCCATCCTGACTTAGTAGATCCAATGTTCCGGCAGCATGCGCGAAGTTTCGCTGCCCATCCGTCAGATATAAAACGGGATAAGAAGTATCGGTGTAACGTGAATAATTGTTTGGAAGATGAATAATCAATTCACGTGACTCATCCAAAACCTCAGAATCAATACTAACTATTACTGACTCCCCCCGGACTTTAGCACTGGCTTGCATGGAGATGAATAACATTAAACATACAAAGGCAGGTAAAAACTTATATCTCATCACAATTCCTTTTTTATGGAGGCACTAGGGCATAAAGCTTACTGTGTATTGTTTTAAATCAGCGACTTGAGATTACATGGTTAATCCGTTTTGTCAAAAGCTCACTGGAAGTAGCATTGAGAGTTTTACTAATTTACGGGGTATACCTTAAACAACCCCTAAAGCAGAAGCTAAGCAAAAGACTTTATGTCCGCTTTGAACTCACAGCCGAATAGCAGACATTGGCATTCTCTATCCTACAAGGTAATGTAGTTTGCAAAGTCGAGGTAATACACCCTTAGGACTACGGAATGCCAGCATCTCAGATTGTTTTAAAAGAAGAGCCACCTAATGCATCAGATTTCGCATTAATTAGAGGGTCTGTTGGTTGGGAAAATCCAGAATTACCAATTATTCAAAACAGCATAAATTCTTCTTTATTCTGGGTTTCAGCATATCTTGGCAATCGAATGGTTGGCTGTGGCCGTTTAATTGGCGACGGCTCAATGTACTTCTATGTTCAGGATGTCATCATTCATCCAGAACATCAGAACCTTGGCTTGGGCTCTCAAATCATGCAATCTATAAATCAGTACATTGCTGTCAATTGCCCACCTGGTTCAACAGTTGGACTACTAGCAGCAAAAGGAAAAGAAGCGTTTTATCGAAAATATGGTTTTAAACCTCGTAACGGTCAAGAATTAGGCTTGGGCATGTGCCGGTTTATTTAGCTATTTCCCTTAGCGGATAATCTCAGCTTTACTACTAGCTCCTAACGGCCTTAGAGTCCTACTCGCAGGGTGTCATAGAGCCAGAATCGGACATTAACGTCCAGCTTAATTTGTTATGCGCGTTTCTCAACTTTCCACGGTGGGTTCAAGCGGTTCTCACCAGCCCAATAAAGTTTGATTTTGTTACCAGATGGATCTCTTAATATTGCTTCCTTCCATAGATAGCGTTGCTCGGTAGGTTGCTGTTCAAACTGAATTCCTTTTTGACAAAGACGCTGGTAAAGCTCGTCAAGATTTTCATGTTCGAAGTAAATTATCGAATTATTCTCGAAGTCCCCGCTTTCAAGCGATAACGAAAATGTAGAATTGCCCTCTGGACAAGAAAATCTAGCGTAATGCGGTGTATCGACGATTTGAGTAAAACCGAGAGTAAGATAAAAGCTTACGGCATCATCCATATTTTTTACTGGTAGAGTAACCTGGTTAAGTTCCATTCAACAGCCTAGCGTATAACGACTTATTAGAGTGAATTCTTAGTAAAACACAGAATAAAGGAGATTCAAATTTCCTACACAACCTACACCATTTTTTATAACAAAACTTTACCAAGACGTGTGTCGGTTATGGTCCCTGAACCTATTATAGACAACAATTTAGTGCCGATAGCAATACAGTGTAGCTGACGGTTTTCTAGCAATGGAGTAATGTTAACGCCCTTTACTTGCTCTATTAAGTTCTGATTGGTATTGCTTCAGAGCGGCACTGTGTTTTTTTCTATGCCATGTTAGCTGACTCTCCGAATGCTTTACCGCATCCGTTTGAAATTTAACCGCGCTTTTAAAGTCTCCTAAGCTTGCATAAGCTTCGGCGACGTAATGGTAACTGTAAGAGTCACCTGGGTAGAGTTCTATGAGTTGTTTTAATACAGAAAGACCCTTTTCAGACTTAGACTCCATGAGGTGGTTGCCGAGATTCTGAATCGAGCGTTTAGGAGATACTTCAAATCCATATTTCTCATCAGATAGAAACTGGTAATGTGCCACTATTGCGTCAACACCTTTTTGAGAAATAGCGGAGTCAGGTGCTAAACCATTATGAATATCATCAAACAGCGTTTCGATGCCTGTAACCGTCGACAATATAGGCAAAGACATAAAGTAATTATCGGCGAGATGCCTTTCGTGCCAGTCTAAGCTGGAAGGTGCATATTGCTGAAGCTGCTTGCTAAGCCTTACATAATCAGCCTGTTGATGGTTTTCTTTGACATTGGTGCCATAACTGAAGAGTAAAAAACGCGGCTTTTTATCAAGTTTGGACAACATCTCTTGAGCGTTTGATTGCAATCCAACAAAGTCATTTTTAAGCTCTGGACTCACGGCAATATACGCATTCATCAAATCCGGTTTTCTGAATAATGCTGACAACACAATACTACCGTTATGCCGAAACCCGCTCATGATACGAAATCCGTTAGTGCGGTAAGTATCATCTAGTTCAGTAAACAACTTTTGCTCAAAGAAATCGAGTAGTGGCGTTGTTTCCCCGGAACTGTCAAAGAGCCTTCCCACTGGGTTACCCTGCGCCGGTGTAACAATAATCGTCTTGAGCCACGGCCATTCTCCATTATGACTCATCCAGTCATGCATCCCTCTTAGGTAGGTAGTTGCATGAGGGTGAAAGTCAAAAAGCACTGGATAACTCCTGGAGGTTTCCTGTTGGTAACCTGATGGCAATACGACGTTAAATACCAGAGGAACTTCAAACTCGGAATGTTGAATCTTCAACTGTTTCGTCACTGATGAAGCATGAGTAGTGAAACTGAGGAAAACGACTAATAAGCTTAACAGTATAGCGGAGGCATTCTTCATCGAACTTACACTTTAAATGTTTGTTAACTTAGAGCTAACATTACCATAACGACTTTCGGATGCTAGTGAAAAACGTTCTACAGAAGCAGGTGGCCATCTAATAGCACGAAGCTGAAGATTTGCTATGAGCGAAAGGCTGACACTGATAACTCAGAACTCAGTTAGCATTTCCACATACGAACTGTTCAGTTTTTATAAAGTCATGTGCTAGCAAAGACGGGGCTTGTCTGTTATTAATACTAAAATATAAAGGTGTATTACTGGGCATTAGAAAAACACCTGATATTAAATTAAATTCTCTCAAGGAGGAGAAATGAAATATTTTTATGCAATGCTTGCTTCACTTCTACTATCAAACGTGGCACTTGCCAGCGAGCTGACCGCCAAGGTTAACGAATATTTTGAAGCCCAAAAAGCCGTAGAGCATAAAGACTCAAAGGAAAGTGATGTTAATAACTTACTGGCCTTGCTTACTAAAGACGCAACGTTCGAACATCCCAGGTTTGATGCCATTCTATCCAAAAATGAATATAAAGAAGGCCTCCTTAACTACTTAGGAAGTTATGGTGAGTGCGATATCCAGATAAAGAATGTTATTGAAGGACTTAATGCGGTCACCGTCGAATATTTGCACCCCTGCACTGATAAAGAGGGTAATTCAGATCCTGAAAAGAACAAAGAGGCATTGGTTACTTTGTTCGAATTTAAAAGTAAAAAGATAAACCTAATTAAGCATTACTTCTAATCCGAAAATTAGTAGTCTTAATCAACCTGTAGGGATCTAAACAGCCACTACAATAATTATTGGCCCGAGACATTTTAATGCACACGACCTCGACACCAAGAACGCCGCCTGAGATTAAACCCCGGTTTCAAGATTCATCTTTTTTCTCACGCTTAGCCGTTTTCATTACTGTCGTAGTATTTTCTGGATTTATTCTTAATGGTGTCGTCAACCATGAACAGTTTGGACGATTCACTTTATGGATAGGGTTACATGGAGCATGCAGTGCTGCCTGGTACCTGTTACTTATTAATCAGTTAAGGCTTTCCAAAACTGGTCGTATGGAAGCACATAGACGTATGGGAAAGCTCAGTGTCGTGCTGGTGATAGGTATCTTGTCGACTGGTGTAATGATGGTGCTGGGACTATACGACTACCTAGTTAGTATTGGTGCTTTTGAGCCTTCCGATGCAAGCGCTCGAGCACGAGCAGGAGGCTTGATAGGCGGTACCTTTTTGCAGTGGACCATATTTGCAACTTTATACATTTTGGGTTTGCTTAATGTCCGTAATCCAACACACCACAAACGATTTATGTTGGCCTCTGCTATACAAATGATGCCCGAAAGCCTGTCTCGTATTACTCATGTGCTGGGGCTGCCGGGTTACGGGATGCTGATCATTATGTTTTTGGTTTACTTATCGATTATGGTGTATGACTGGAGAACGGACCGCCGCTTTCACTGGAGTACCCTCATTTCTCTTGCACTGTTTATCCTATTGGCAATCTCAATTTACACAGTTTTCCGCTCACAGCTCTGGGGAGATTGGGTAGTTAACATATTAAGCTCAACTTGCTTGCTAGGGTAATACTAGAAGGCCAACCATCCTAGTAGCTTAGTGCGCAGGAACTGAACTCATGCGGTCTCTACTGAGAACCATCAGATCCACTTTTGGACATAATTGTCAGTCTGTTATGAGCGATAACTTGTTGTTCTCAGTCTTCTAAAAGTCTACTTAGTTTCAGTGTGAGTATCGAAAAGAAACACAGCAAGAGTTGTGGCCGCTCCTACGGCTAACTTTGCGTGTCTTGAAGTCAATCCCGATGTTTTCCCGTCTTTACCATGGCCGGTCCCGTAAAGTCCGCGTAATTCAGCAAGACCATTCCCAATTGTTCCTAAATTACTAAGTATTCGCTTGATTACATCACTTCCACGTGCCTGTTCAGGTATTCCTTCGGGAACTAACTTAAGTTCCTTAAAGGTCGCTTTTGTTAGGGTTGGAATATCTGCTGAGGGTGAAAACTTCAATCCTCTCTCAGACAGAATCGTTTTACAGCATGTCTCAACAAGCTCTTTAGCTGTTCCTATGGCTAACGCAGGATCTGTGTCTACGGCCTTCTCGATTCTCTTCACTTGCTCCAAAAGATAGGACGCATCGAAAATAGAGGCAGAGCTTTTAAGGTTATCAAAATTTATTTTCCCCGACATTAACCTTTCTGATATTCCCTTACATTCGATTATTAGTGCTTGGGTTTTCTGCTCCTCCTCAGCCACAATACTGGGATATGGTGTGGTACTAAGGAGATCTTTCTCTTCCAACTCATCGACCATTTCCTTAATTGTTTTTCCGACAACATAATCATCTTCTAAGCGCCAAAACTCTCGTAGCTTCTTTGCCTTAGACGAGCCATTTGAACAGTATTTATCCGCATGAATATCGATATCGGCCACTGCGTAAAAAAAGGTTGCAATGGTGGAGTCCGAATAGTCCAAAACATAGCCACTACTCATATCAAACAGCTTTTCAAGTTTTGCTTTTTCTCTACTAGTAAGGCTACTCAAATTACGGCTCCCCAGAAGTTATTGTCTCGTAGATAACTCATGCAATTTATAACATGACTCTTTATGTGATGTTGATACTTCGATTGTTCCTAATAAAAATCAAAGAGTTTCCTATCTCGCCTTATTCATACCAATATACAAGCCAAGATAGGTAACGAGAGCTCTGAAAACAAAAGTGCAAATGCTACATTAACAGTTACTAGCCGCTTCAAGCGAGCAGCAAACCTACTGACTTTCAGCCTACTTGAACTAGTAACCAGCCGTCCCGTGATTTATTAGTAAGCGTGGGTGACGCTAACGACGCACGGCACACTTATCTATGCAGTATTGCGCGTGTTGTTATTGTGTTGTGGATTTAAGTCGTTTACTGTCAATGTGACATAACGAAGAGTCAAAGTTGGCTATTATGCGCCCGTTAGAGCGTAATTGAGCATGCTCAAATTGCCTTTGCTAACTCGGAACCTTTCAAGACAAGAGTGCTTGTTTGGTCTGTAGTTTAAGAACCAAAACTATCAATTTAACGAGTTTCGAAGTGCGTACGCACAAGATACAAATGTTACATTCAATAGTCATATAGCATAAATCGAGGTAATAATGGGAATTACAAGAAAAGCAATTTTAATAGGCGCTCCTAGCGTAAAGCCAGAGCTTCCAGGGGTTAAAGTTGATGTAGATCACATCAAGAGCTTTCTAACCTCAAATAAAGGCGGTGCTTGGAAAGAGAGTGAAATTACGACTCTAATTGACCCATCTCCATCTGTTGTTAAAACGCACTTAAAGCTTGCAGAAGATAGTGACTATGTGTTTGTCACTTGTTCAGGGCATGGCGAGCATCGTGTGGGGAAAGGTATTGACGAAACAGTCATGCATTTAAATGAAAGCGATGTCATCTCTATCAATGAAGTAAACCCAAAAAATAAAAGGCACTTGGTCATAGTTGATGTTTGTCGCAACATAGTTGAAATAAAGAGAGAACATGCGTTTGCAGTTGCCAAGGCAACCATGGAAAGCATGTCTGAAAGTCATATTAATTATAGAAAAGTATTTGATGACGCCATTATGGCTACTTCAGAAGGGAGAATAGTTGCGTATTCATGCGATCTTAATCAATCTGCAGGTGACGATGGTAACGGGGGAGTATTTACACAGGCACTATTAGGAGCAACTCTGAAACACAAACCATTTGGCAGCGAAGCTTATGGTGTTTTAGATATTAAAGCTGCGTTTGATACGGCAAGTGAAGATACCTACCGAAGGAATGCACCACAAAAGCCTGTTTTCAATGCAGGTAGACGGCGCGAATTTTTTCCATTTGCTATCGTTGAATCAAAATGAGTACCGATTACGACAAAGAAAAATGGGGTGCCTTGGATATTAAACACCTCATTATTGATACCAAGGATTACATTGTTTTTATTGATAACGATTTTGATTTGGACTGGATAACAACGGCTGACTATGACAGTCGAGGTCATAAGGCACCTGGTTTGCACTCTGATATACTTAACCGTATTGCCTTGCTTGAATGTCGCCCAAATGGACATTTTGATGAAAAAGTAAAAGTTGATTATAAGCGGTTACTGGGTGAAGCTTTAGCAAGGTCGCTTTCGGGTGAGTACGACTCAGCGAATAAAATTATAAGTGAGTCGGAATTATATGTAGATCAGCGCGGAATTGAGTTATCTCGAAGATGGTATTTATCGGCGGCGGGAATGCTGTGCTTAATTTTAGTATTGATAGCATTCATTGTTTGGCCTTTTCGTGACTGGTTTATTCACATATGGGGTAAGTTATTCTTCACGTATTCAACGGTAATGGTCTTCGGTTCTTTAGGCGCGCTACTATCGATAATTTTGCGAACAGGAGGAGAGCAATTTGATTGTCATGCCGGAAAGGTGCTGCATCAGCTAGAAAGTAGCTACAGAGTTGTAGCTGGCATGTTGTCGGGCCTCTTGGTCGTATTGGCTGTTAAATCAGAATTTATCCTTCCGTTTTTGAATGGTGACAGAGATCAAAACACGGTTTTGTACTTCGTTGCTTTTGTAAGTGGGATGAGCGAGCGAATAGCTCCATCAATCACGACTAAGATTGAGGATTCAACAGATGAGAATGTAACAAATAAATCCAAGTGACGCCTACGGCGCACTTGATTTGAGCGTTAGATTTCAAAGTTACTTGGTCCCATTATGACTACCAGAAAACAAAAATTAAGCTTCTTAAGTCACAGTGAGATGAATGCTCAGCGGGATGCTGAACTATATCGTGTAATGGTGTTTTTGCCTCTAGGCCAGTATCCCCGGGGGACGCTGACAACGCCAAATGCTGTGTTTCACGCCGATGAAGAGATAGTGTTCTCTGTTACTCATGGGAAGTCATGGACTGCTATAGATTCGGATGCACCATACTCTGAGTTTGATTGGGCATCTCCACAAGAGTTACGCCTTCTCAGTTCGCTGCTACTGTGTGAAAGGAGAGGCAGTGCACTTATACGTTTCTACCCAGCTATTCGATACTCACCAGTAATAAACTCGGAAAACCTAGACTTAACAGCACTTGAAACTGTCAGTGATTTAAAAAAGCTACTTGTTGATGCGGCCAAGGCACCTCGCAATCACCATTCAGATGAGTTTCTGGCAGAGTGTCTTCAGGGGGACTACGACCTTGTACCCGCGGACAGATACAACTTTCAACGAATAAGAGCGTTTTGGAATCATATTGATGTAAATAACTACGTATTGATGAGAGGTATCTACGCGCTAATAAAGGCCGAAATGCTCGCTTGCAGAAGAGAATTTTGGGAAGAGGCAATCATTGTTTCCTATATTTCACTTGAAGCCAGCTTTCAGCTTATCTCTAAAGAGTTGCGAGCTTCAGGTGTATCAAACCCTTCTTCCAAAGACGCCTCTAAATGGTTACACGAAAATTTTGATAAACCGTTTGGCCACTCCGAGCCATTAACTGAGAAATATTTCGAAGAATTCTATGAAGATAGAATTCGCACCATGCATCCATCCAGTCGTTTTGGTGAATATCCTTATGCTCCGATAATGCATGATGATTTCTGCCATCTTAGGAGAGCTTTAAGGGAAATATTTGCTTTTTTAGTCAGTCGTGAGCATGGTCCAGACTTCCATGAAGAAGTTTCCCGATACTCATCGCGTGAAATAAATACAATCTAGCAAAACCAACCAAAAGGACCGCCTACTCGCCGTTTAGCGGAGCGTTCGGTAAAAAAAATGAATAAGTGCATTTATTGCGGAGAGATCGCGAATACTAAAGACCACGCTCCCCCTAAAGGCCTAATTCGCCAAATAAATCGAGACAACTTATGGAAAGTTCCTTCTTGCAAAAATTGCAATAATGGTGCTTCGCATGATGAAGAATACTTTAGGCTGATGATTGTGGGTGCTTTGTGCCATACAGAAGAAGCGGATGAATTATTTGATGGTCCAATTACTCGCTCTATGGAGAAAAGACCCACGAAGGAAGGTTGGCTCTTTAATTCCCTTGGGCAAACTGCAGGAAAGCCATACATTAAATGGTCGCCGGAGACATTGCACAGGGTTGCTTTGAAAATTGCTGCTGGGCTTGCTCATAAAATTTCAGTTGAACCACCTCAAAGCAATAGCAGTTTAACACTTGAAGAATCGGAAGGCAGAGGAGAGTATGAAGTGTGGGCGCCCGACTTTTCATTTTCGTATTTTCAAGGTAGTTGGGAGATTTGGTTTTTTGATTCAGTAAAAATAGTTATCAAACCTGCCTAACAAAGCAATCAAACGGATGGTTTTTAAGTATGGCGATAAATTTGAAGGAAGTCGACGGTGTACCCGTTCAAGCTAAGCACAAAGCTTCGTGTCACTGTGGCATCATAGAAATAGAGCTTAGTCTGCCTGATGGTCTAGTAGATGTTCGTCGCTGCGATTGCTCAATGTGCCGCAGAAGAGGAGCCGTTGCTGCGTCCGTACCCTTATCAGGAATCAACATAGTCAAAGGGGCGGAATCGCTGAAGATGTACCAGTTCAACACAAAAACAGCGAAGCACTACTTCTGCTCCAACTGTGGTATTTACACTCATCATCAGCGGCGCTCCAATCCGGCTCAATATGGGTTTAACGTGGGCTGTTTAGATGGCATTAATCCGTTAAAGATAGAGAGAATTCCAACTTATGATGGTGTTAACCACCCTGCCGATCACGGGTAGCTCACATAACAATCGCGTGAAAGGCGATGTTCTTACCTCGCGCGCTATATGATTGCTGGGGCACACTTTTCCGCACCAGAGCACTTGAGGAAGCCACATCAATGAACCCTTATTTCGAGTTGGCTATTATTATTTCGGGTTTATATTTGGGCTCATTAGCATTCACTTCGGAGATAAAGTCATGAGCTTGCACATAACAAATCAATCAACTTCGCGCTTTCGACGCCGGACGCACCGGTTATTTAGGCGCTATACCTAGAGAGGGTTCATGCAGACTATTTACGACATGATACAAGAAAGCCCTGCGTTTTATGCTTGGGTGTTTGGTTTGGTCAATGTGGCGTGGGGTCTCTTTATCTATTTTAATAAGCAGCGCCATGACCGAAAACTAAGGCATCTTGAACAGGATCTTCGGTTTAGTGCTGACCGGAGACTAAAGCTATTTGATTTAAAAGCGACTCAATACAGCCAGTACGTTACGGACCTTGATTCATTAGGAAAGAAGAACCAGGTCGAGATTCCTAGTCGAATGCAACCTATTTTCGATAAGTATTTTCAGGATTATTTAGCTGCATCGGAGGCTGCTGACCAAGAGCAACAAAGAAAGGCGATAGGGTGGCTTCAATCTCAGGTATCTGAAATTATGCACGAGAGCCTACAGGATGTGATGAAGCTGAAATATGAGTCGAACAGGCTGAAATTGATTGCGACTGATCAAATGCTGACCACATTCGAAAATATCGAGAACCTCAACCAAGAACTATTCGATATAACAAATACCTATATGACTCAGTTTACCGAAATAGTAATGCATCAAAAGACAGAGGAAACTGAGACTTTCCAGAGAGAGGCAACGAGACTAGGTGAAGAACTGCAAACTCAGTCTCGTAAGCTATTGAGTCAAATGCGGCAAGAAATCAACGAAATTTAGCAATGCACGTGACAAACGCGTGATGACGAGCGTTAACGACGTCCGCTATTAATCGCTACTGATTTGCCAGGCAGCTCGTACTTACAGCCCGGACTACTCCAATATAGAGACTATTCGTTTATAAAAGTGCTGCTTAGTACCAACTCAACATAACGACTAAGCTCAGTACGAATTTGCATCTTGTCCTTCCCATTCAGACTGTATTCCTCTGCAATCGTGATATTGTCCATCGGTACATCATTCCGGGTTACATTCAACCGGTACAAGGGACGCTTTTGAGCAAAAATTTCCACTGCTTTCCAGTCAACATGCTTTTGAAAAATATCTGAGTCGTCTACGAGCAGAATACCTGCCGCATTCATCATTACAGCAACATTTGCATTCGCCTTACCAATCGCAATGGGACTAGACTCAATTCGCATACCATCCAAAATCTGCTGTAACGCATTGATAACTTCAAGGGAATGCTGATCATCTAAACGATAACAGAGAATCAAGAGTTTTAATCCAGAGGCCTCAGTCGCTCCAATTGCTTCCGGAGCTAAGTCAGATTCAGGGAAAACGAGTTGAATAAGTTCATTAGCAAAGTCCGTTAACTTTCCATCGCTTTCAGTTATTAACCCGTTATATTT
Organism: Alteromonadaceae bacterium; assembly: GCA_013393545.1. Next base: position 13,701 of record JABXHG010000248.1, read on the forward strand.
CAGTCTATTAATCAGACGATCATCAGAAGCTCGGCCTCCTGCTTCTCGACTGCGTAAGTCTGGTCCTAACTGAGGTGACATTATACGGAACCGCTTGTGAATATAGACTTTCCGTATGATATTTACGTCACTGAAAGTAATTTCACGCAAAGTTTGGATGAGATCTCTTCTCTTGCTCGGATTAATTTTCCGATCAACTAGCGAACGCATCAGATTTGCGTATATCTTCGCTTTCTCATCTTCCATATCTCTCACGCAACTATCGAGCAGCAAATAATAGTCTTCGATATCGAACTGCTTATTCAAGAACTCATCTTCATTTAGTGAAGTGTTTTCTTCGATTTGATCGTTGAGCAACGCTTTGTGAAACATCTCGAGCCGAGACTCAACTGTGTCTTGGTGAAATTGGTAAGCGTGTTTAAACATGAGTTTTGAAAGTTCATAGGCAAGGGAGGCACCAGGCACGAGCGATTTAGCTCCCTCGCTTATCAGGAGATCAGCCAAAGACGTCGTGGTATCATTGGCCCGCTTTATACTTTTACTTTTGCTCATCGAGCCTCCTGTAGATACTTTTTTAAAACAAAAT
>JABXHG010000249.1 GCA_013393545.1 Alteromonadaceae bacterium
AGGTACGGATGTAGGTCTCACTCTGGTGGCTCGTCACCATATCCCGTCCGCCAAAACGGGTTACAGTTAGACCCCAACTCTGCAAAGCCCCGCCGCCAATCGGGGCTTTTGCTTTTTCTGTAGCCTGGTCGGTGCCACCCAATGCCCTGCTACGCTTGCTTCTTCCCTCGTCTGAGGGTGCGGGGAATCCAATCGGCCACGTCTGCGTCCCATTGCACGATCCCCGCTTGCCGTAGTGCGCCCGCTGCTCCGTCGAACGACCGGAAGTAACGAACACCACCACGAAACGCCCCTAGAACCTGCTCTGCTTCTGCGTCTGCACGTTCCAGGGTGATGATCAGTCCTTTCTCTGCGACTCGTATCGTCGCCTTTTCGATGTGGCCGGCCTCCTGTGCTTCTCGCACAGTGGCCAGACCGACAATTTCTTTCGATTCCACGTCCGCTATCATGCCTCACCCTCGATAACCTATCAAGCAAAGTCCAAAAATGCAGTTTTGGCCTTGTTCCTTCACTCGTCGGGAAGGCTCCGGACGTATTCCGTCAGCAACTCTTTGACCGTCTTGCCCTGCTTCGCTGCGTAGATTTTCAGCTTTGTGTGATCCTCTGGCGTCACATCGAAGTTCACCCGTTTGGTGGCTCCTTTGTCGGCCAGGCTGGACAAGGTGGCTTTGTTCTTGCCAGCGCTCGGCCGGCCAGCGCTGAGTGTGGGAGAAGTCTTTGCGCTCATTTATTCATGCCCTCATATACTCAAATAATTAAACGAGTTTTTCTTTAATTTCAGCCATCAGGGCGCGAATCTCGCGCGCAGCATCGCCGTCCGGGTCGCTATCCAGAACCGTCGTTCCGCCGGCAGCAGTACCGGGGTAAATCACTCGCTGTGTCACTCTGGTGTCCATCACCGGCAACTCATAACCGGCCAGGGCCTCGGTAACTTCGCCGCCAATTCGGGTACCTTTAATTGCCCTGGACACCACAAAGGCCGCCTGAAGCTGACCGTCTGTAACCTCGATGCGCTGCTTCACCAGGTCTACGAGATCGGCCGTCGCCCATATGTCATAGGGGCTCGGCTGTACCGGAATCAGAATGAAGTTGGCCGCCTTGATGGCCGACACAGCCAGATCAGCCGCCTGGGGAGCCCCATCGACCACCACATAATCGACGCGCGCCACGTTCTTCACGTCGCGGTCGATGGTCGGCCGGTCGATCCCGACCACGGTCACCGGATTGTCTTCCTGGACGGCTGCCCAGTCGCGGGCGCTGCCCTGGGGATCGGAATCGACCAGGAGCACGTCTGCACCATCAAGCTGGAGTGCGCGGGCCAGATGGGTGGCAATCGTGGTCTTTCCCGAGCCGCCTTTCTGGTTGAGTACGGCAATAACCTTCATAGAAACTCCCTTGAGCTTATGTTTATTTACTCATTTGAGGTTAACGGAACCAGCAGCTCGGCGCAATACTCACATACTCATCTTATCATTTACCCAAACGAAGCCGCTGCCATTCCTCGAACAGGTCCTTACGGTGCCAGACCGGACGCCGGGAAATAACGTGGCCGTCCTCGTCCTCCTGGTCCTGAATCGCCCAGACCCATTTGTCTGTTTCATCGGCCGGTGGCTGCTCATAGCGGGCCGTTGCCCACATCTCCTGGGCAACGCGGCGGGCTTCCTCCAAACGACGCTCACGCCGACGCTTGGCCATCTCTTCTTTCATCCACTTCCCAGCGGCCCGCATCTCGGCTCTCAGGTCCTCGATCTCGGCCTGAGTCAGCCGCCGCCAACCTGGTTCATCATCCGGTGTCATACCTGCCTCTCCTTTTGGTGCTTGGCCCACACCCGCTTCACCTGGGCGGGGCTGCACCCGGCCAGCGCAGCGGTTTGGGTGATGCTGTGGCCCGCCTGGCGCAGCGTGACGATACGCCGGTGAGTGGTCGTGTCTGCCTTCCGGCCCGTGTATCGGCCGGCCTGTCTCGCCAGCTCGATGCCCTGGCGCTGGCGTTCTCGCCGGTCCTCGTAATCGTCACGGGCCATTTGCAACGCCAGGCGCAGGAGCATGTCCTGGACCGACTCCAGCACAATTCTGGTGGTGCCGGAGGCCTCGGCGGCCAGCTCGGACAGATCCACCACGCCAGGTACAGCCAGACGAGCACCCCGTTCGCGGATGGTGGCCACCAGGCGTTCGGCTTCCTCCAGGGGCAGGCGTGAAATCCGGTCCATCTTCTCGGCAATGACCACCTCGCCCGGTTGCAGGTCGTCGATCATGCGCAGCAGCTCGGGCCGATCAGCACGCGCACCGGAAGCCTTCTCCCGGTAGACGCCGGCGACGTAGTAGCCGGAGGCCTTCGCGGCCTCGATGATGTTTTCCTGACGCTCCAGGTCTTGCGCGTCAGTGCTGACACGCAGGTATACCCGCGCCACTCGTAAGGAAGGGTGTGCCTCGCTCATCCCATAGGCTCCTTTGGGTAAACTCAATTGAGCCCATCATATCAGGGTGGCTAAAAAAAGGAATCCACGACTCAAAAGAGCCAGGAATACTGACCTGTCCCTAATGAGCCACCTGTTGATCAGACCGATTTCACGATCATAAGGCTTGACACCAATATAGGTGGGTCCTAGAATCCGTAGTCAGATAAACATCTACTTAGCCGAACAGAGAAGAAATTCTTCTCATGGCGGCAATCCCTAAAGCCACCTCGTGTGGCTTTAGTTGTTTTTGGACGACACATGCATATCTGCTACCTGGATGAAGCCGGATGCACCGGCGCCTTACCCTCAAGTAATACTCAAATCCAACCTGTTTTCGTCATCGGCGGACTCTTTATCGAAGAGTCTCAGATACCATCTATGACGCAGGACCTCCTGGCTCTTAAAAGGAGATTTTTCCCCAACCTTCTCCCAGCAGCCACCCTTCACCATGATTGGATGAAAGCCGAGATAAAAGGAGCTGATTTAAGAAGGAAAGCTAGGAGTAATGGCCGCAACGATCGCCGCTTTTCCTACAGCGTGGTTACCGAGACTCTGGATATAATCCAGAGACATGATGGACGCATTGTTTCACGCATATATGCCAAACCGATTAACGACCTATTCAATGGCACATCGGTGTATACCTACAGCGTTCAGTCCATTTGCTCCACATTTCAAAACTACCTGGAAGAAAAAGAATCTAGGGGAATTGTTATTGCCGACAGTCGAAACAAAGGGAAAAACGCCAGTGTTTCGCACTCTATATTCACACAGCGGTTCCGGGCGCATGGCGACCCTTATCCGGGACTACTTGAGGTTCCTACCTTTGGCCATAGCGATAACCACACAGGCCTTCAGCTAATAGATTTGGTGTGTTCTTCTTTACTTTTTCCAATTGCAGCCGAAGTCTGCATGTCTGCCCATCTAACCGACCGCACACATTTATCGCCGCACTACTTGGAGTTGAGAAGAAGGTTTGGTGCCAACCTCAAAAGCCTTCAGCATCGATATCAAGATGATAATGGCAGGTGGCACGGTGGGGTTACGTTATCCGACCCCATCAACCGATTCTCTGCAACACAACTGTTTCGGCCATAGGCCCTTATTCGCCATCGTCATCGTGCCACCGGCTCCAGGTCTTATCGAAAAGTTCAGAGACATGATCCAGGTGCTGGTCGATCCGTTCGGCCAGCTTCTCGATTGACTCCTGCTTGAGCTTATCGCTTTCGCGGAACTCGATGTTCAAGGCCCTGGCCACCTGGTTGAGGTTCCGGCCGATAGCTCCAAGCTGCCGGCACGATTCCCGTACGGTGTTCACTTCTTCATCAGTGAGAACCGGCATCCGATGCAACGCCGCCAGAACTGTTGCAGTGGTCCAGTTGGTCCGGTTCGTATATCCCTCTTGCTTGGCTCGCTCAATCAGCTTCCGATGCTCAGTCCCTGTCAGTCGGATAGTGACCTTCCCGGCCTTCTTCTCATCTCCTAGACCTGGAAAGTCTATGGGTACCGCTTCACCACAAACGCGCTGAATCATCATCCTCAGCATGTCGGATTCACTCACGCCATTGGTTCGGCAGAAGCTCTGCCAGGCTTTTTTTTCGCCTTCCGATAGGCGTGTTTTGACAACTTCCTGCTTACTCATAATGCAATCTGAAATGGGGGGTTTAGGGGGTACTTTAGCAAATCTGGTACCAGATGCCAGCACTTTGCGAATCCTGCCCTAGCTCTAAACCCCCCCATAAATTTCGTACGTACGAAATTTTGCCGGCCATCGCCTGGATGGCCTGGCCATCGACAGAACGGCCGATCTGGCCTATAGTAGTTACAGGTATTACCTCTAACTACGGAGGCCATCATGGCAACACCAACATCCATCAAGCTCGATGACGATCTGAAAGGGCGGGTCCAGCATCTGGCCGATACTCGTAGGCGCTCGGCGCACTGGCTCATGCGTGAAGCAATCGAACAGTACGTGGAGCGCGAGGAAAGGCGGGAAAGCTTCAGAAGGGACACGCTCAAGGCTTGGGAGGACTACCAGGCTACCGGCTTGCACGCGACCGCTGGCGAAGTGGAGAAGTGGCTGGCCAGCTGGGGAACGGATAACGAGGTACCGGCCCCGACATGTCACAAGTGATCTTCGCCCCGGCAGCGATCCGGGACCTGGAGCGGCTGCGCGAGTTTCTGCGGCCCAAGAACCCCACAGCAGCGGAGCGGGCCGCTAAAGCCATCATCCAAGGTGTCCAGGCGCTCGGAGAACTGCCGCGCATTGGCCGCCCCATTGAGGATATGCCCGAGGAGTTCCGGGACTGGCTGATAGACTTTGGTGATAGCGGCTACGTCGCACGATACCGCATTGATGGTGACACCGTTGTGGTGTTGGCCATCCGTCACCAGAAAGAAGCCGGCTTCTAATTTTTCGTGCGCACGAAAAAACGCCCCACCTGATTCAATCAATATCACGCCTTCAATGACCCTCATCAGGGTCATTTTTTTGGATTGTACAATCCAAAAAAAATAAAAATTTCGTGCGCACGAAATAAAAACAGAGCCTTATCTATTTACATCAACAGATAACGTAAACACTTGATTCCATTAATATAATACAGCAGCTGTACTATTGCGTTAGTAGTGATAAAGCCTATAATTTTCTTCTAAAGGCTAGGTAATTTTTGGGGCTTAAACACGAATGAACAGCGACCCTAAGACGGCCGCTCAGCGACAGCGAGAATACGCCAATAGACAAAAGCAGATGGGACGCCGGCAACGCTCTTTCTGGCTTACCGATGAGGAACACCAGGGGCTGAGCGAACGGCTAAAGGAAATTCGAGCGGCGCGGAACGGGGGTGATGACCCCGGCCGCGCCTAACCATAACTGCCTGAATAGGAGGCAACCATGGCTAACAACCAGTGTATCACACACACCTTCACTGACAGCGGCCTGTCTCGGCTATGCCGATCACACGCAGTCGAACGGCTCGCCATTGAGAGCGAGATTCAAACGCTGATGATCACCGCCGGTTATGCCCGCGAATTTCTGGCCGAAGGGCCGGAAGCCCTGCCCGAGGATTTCTTTAGCTGCATCGAGGAGATGAAGGAAGTCCTGGAGTCCATCGACCTGAAAAGCCTGGATTTTGAAAAACGGTCGCTCACGCTCAAGCGGAGAAAACGCCGCCTGGAGGCCAAGGCGACCCGCCAAAACAGCCACAAGGAGGCCCAATAATGAGCATCAAGATTTCGTGCGCACGAAAAATGGCCGGCGTCGCCCTCGCCGCCGCTATCGGTCTGTCCCAGCCCGCCATGGCGGGTGGGATTCCCGTTATCGACGTGTCGAGCCTGACCCAACAGATTCTCCAGGTTCAGCACATGCTGAACCAGATCGAGCAACTGAAAAGCCAACTCGAAACGGCGAACAAGGAGCTGGACAGCATCAGCGGGGTTCGTGGCCTGGCCGGCGTCATTGACTCGACTTACGACACGGCCGTGGATGTGGACCCGCAGGGGGTCCTAGACCGCTACGGCATCCGCAGCGGGAGCGACTACGGCATGAGCGGGGACGTGGCTGACCTGTACGACAGCAGCAACCAGAACGCGGCGACCTGGTTGGCTCAGTCGGAGAAGTCCCTGGAACAGGCTCAGGATCGCTTCCACGACCTGACCGGTCTGGTGGCCCAAGTCAACAACAGCCCGGACCAGAAGGACATCCTGGACCTCCAGGCCCGGATCGGTGCCGAGGAAGTCATGCTGGAAAACGAGATGGCCAAGCTAACCATGCTCCGGTCCCAGGCAGAAGCCAACCGGGCAGTGCATGGCCAGCGCGTTCAGCAGATGGCCATCGAGTCGTCCGGCGAACCCCGCGCTATTATAAGGTTCTACTGGCAAAGGATCTGAAGTAGCTGCACCTTCAAAAATAGTGATGCCTTCCCTTTTTTCAATATATTTTTTTGCTTGATTAAGTATTTCTTCTACATTTACATAAGTTCTTATATAAGGTTTATTTCCAAATCGTGTATTTAAATAACAATATTCACATTGTCCCATACATCCAGTTACAAGAGGTAATTGATAATGAGCTGATGGCTTACATGTTTGAAATTTAAAGCTTCTCCTTACACCAATTACTAACGTTTGTTTAGCTTTACTGTATTTTTCTTTTAAATCATCTGACTTTATGCTTGGTACTCTATTTGCATTTAATTTAACTATTTGAATATTTTCTTTTTTAAACTTATCATATATTTCTTTCCCTAATGGATATTCTAAAGCATCTTTTTCAAATAATACTTGCTTAGGTTTAAACATTATGAAATCACCTCAATATTAATATTTTTACTCATGTCAATAGGTTTTCCCATAATTAAATAATCATTCTAAATTTTATTTAATCAAATATAGTTTATTCATAAAAGTATTTGGCTTAATAAAATTATACTGTAACCAATATTAACAGTAAATAGTACTAAATCACCGATTTTTATTATTTTACATATAATAATCTTATACAATAAAGAAAGGAGTGAAATATATGAATAAATATTATAGATATTATGTATGTCCTTATTGTTCCAGACCATATAATTATAACCCTTATCACAACTATACTTATAATTATTGGAATGATCCAATGGGTGATAAAAATCAAGACAAATATTATGAATTAAAAGATTATGGTCCTAATCCTTTTGTTGTTAATATTGAAGATATAACTAAACAAAATAATAACTTTAGGACTGCCTTATGGACAGGAGAACATTTACAATTAACTCTAATGGAGATAAAGCCTGGAGAAGATATAGGATTGGAAATTCACCCAAATCTTGATCAATTCGTAAGAATAGAGCAAGGTCAAGGACTTGTATTAATGGGAGATAAAAAAGATAATTTATATTTCAGAAAAAAAGTTTATGATGATTATGCATTTATAATACCTGCAGGAAAATGGCATAACCTTATTAACACAGGATGTGAACCGATTAAATTATATTCTATTTATGCACCTCCACAACATCCATATGGTACTATTCACAAGACTAAATCAGATGCTGAGGCTGATGAAGAAAAATACTAATACAAATAAGAACTGATTAGTCATATGACTAATCAGTTCTTATTTGTAAATTTTATAAAATTATTATCAATTTTTATATTTAAAAAGTCAAATTTATTTTTATCCATTCCAAACCTTTTTTATGATAAAAAAACACATGAGTATTGTCATTTTTATAATACCAACTATCAAAATCTATACTATCATAATACAAATTAGTCATACAAAATATACTTCCACCTTTTTTAAACCTTAAATAAGTTTGTTTTAGAATCACAAAGTAAACATTTTATAAATGGTGCCAATTAAATCACTACTTTCCATTATACATATTTTATTATATTATAACTAAACAAAATATAATATTCAATTTAGTTCATCTCATCACATATAATTCATAGAATCATATAATATTATAAAATCAAATTATTTGGAGGAATTTTTATGATAATTTCATATGCACGTGGAGATGTAACTGGTGATAGGATACCTGATAATATATATTTGACTGGAATAAAAACTATAGACAGTCCATTTGTACAAAACATTACTTTAGTAATTCAAGATGGTAAAACAGGTATGAGAAATTATGTATCATTTAAATCTGATTCTGGATATGAACCTACTATTACCCTTAGAGATTTCACTGGAGATGGAGTAAAAGATATACTAATAAGTATTGCATCTGGTGGAAGTGGAGGATTTATGTATTACTATATATATTCAGCTATAAATAATATACCTAAATTATTATTTGATTATAATATATTCAATGAAACTTATAAATATAAAATAATATATAAAGATTTTTATAAAGTTGATGTTATAAATATTACAGATAAAATTAAATATATAATTGATATATCATATAAAGGGCAAGAATATTTAAATGAAATTTATGATTCTAATGGCAAACTTAAATCTGAAATAGAAGGCTTTGTGAATCCATTAAGTGGACTTTATCCTATAGATTTTGATTTAGATGGTATATATGAACTTATAGGATATCAAAGAATCGCCGGATTATATAATGCTGATTCCTTAGGTTATATTCAAACTGGATTACAATGGTCTGGTAAAAAGTTTGATGTTTTCAATCAATATGTAGCTATTAATGGTGCAAATATTTAATGGTATTTAGGATATCCTAAATACCATTTTTAAACGTGTTTTAATTGATATTTTACTTAATCATTTTTGATAGTGACTTGAATTCAGGATCTGTAGATTTCTTTAGTAAATCAAATACAACTGTTTCAGTGTTTGTAATAATAGCTCCCATTTGTTTCATTAAATCTAATCCATTTAAATAATTTTCTTTTGTTCTAGATGCAACTCCATCATTTGCTATGTATACATAGTAATTATCTTCTAATAAATCTCTAACTGTTTGAAATACACATATATGAGCTTCCATTCCTACTACTATAACCTTTTTTTTGTTAATTTTATTTAAATATGATTTCAACTCAGATCTATATGCTGAAAAATGAACTTTTTCTAATATATAGTCTTGCTTAAAATCAATTTTAAATTCTTTTAAGGTTGATCCTAATCCTTTAGGATATTGTTCAGTGATTATAACTGGAATATTCATTTTCTCAGCAGTAGATAAAAGTACTCTTGTATTATCAACTACTTTATCTTTATATTTCATTGCAGGTGCAAGTTTCTCTTGTATATCAATTATTAATAATACTACATCTGATTTATTTAACTTAAATTTTTCCATATGTAAATACTCCTTTTTATATATTTTTTTCACTATTAAATCTTATATGATATTAAATAACAGTTACAATAACTGATAAACTATTATCATATATTTTATATTTATTATATCACAAATTTATAGATACGCTATTTTTTTGATACTTTAAAATTTAATTTATTCTCTCATATAATTTTATACTATCATCTAGTTGCATCATATCTGCATCTGAATCACTAATATCTTCTAAAGGTGCTCCCATAACTACTAAAATATATTCTTGCCCACCTTTTACTCCAAGTGTTGCCCAACATTGTCCAGCTTTATAGGTAGTTCCTGATTTGCCTCCTATAATTTCAAAGTCTTCTTGATTTACCCCAATAAGCTTTGATAATACTGTTGATTCTAGCATTATTCCATCAGGATGATCCAAAGTAGATGTTGTTTTAAAAGTTTCTGTAGTAAAAATTTTTTTGAATTGCTCATTATGTAAAGCATAGTCTAAAAGTTTAGCCATATCATAAGCTGTAGTATATTGATTATCATCATCAAGACCTTCTGGATTTGTAAAGTTAGTATCTTTAAGTCCAAGTTCAGAAGCTTTTTCATTCATAAGACTTACAAAACTTTCAACACTTCCTGAAATATTAACAGCAAGGGAATTTGCTGCTTCACCTCCAGAACTTAAAATAGTACCATATAAAAGATCCCGATATGTTACTAATTCTCTACCATAAAACCCTGCCATAGAAGAGTTTTTATCAACCATTTTCTTATAAGTTTCTACATCTATAGGAACAACAGATGATAAATCATCTATCTGCTCAAGGGCAACAATAGTAGTCATAATTTTAGTAAGAGATGCAGGATATGCTCTAGACTTAGCATTTTTTTCATATTCCATATTTTTATCTTCTCTATCGAATAAATAAATATAATTGCTAGAATATTCATCTGCAGAACTATGACTTTTACCTTTATCTAAATTACCACTGTCTTTATTAGATTCATCTACAAATCTACTAATATAATTATCAATAAATTTCTTTGAAATTTCTATAAAATTAAACTCGTCACCTTTATCTTCAGTTACAACTGTTATATATAATAATATAAATACGGTTAAAATAATTAAAAACTTAAAAATACTTTTTGATATTTTCATAACTTACCTCCTAATTTTTCTCATAAAAAATACAACTTAATTCTTGATATAATCATATCAAAAATCAAGTTGTAATATATTAACTCTTTCTTATTAAATACTTACAACTTTCTTACAAAGTTAAAAAGGAATTCTTATATTCATTTCTACATATTCATTTTCACTTTTAGCATTAATACTTCCACCATGAGCCTTAATAATTGATTTGGCTATTGCAAGTCCAAGACCAGCACCTCCTGTCTTAGAACTTCTAGAAGAATCAAGTCTATAAAACTCCTCAAATATATAATCTAATTTATTTCTAGGAATGGTTGGTCCATAGTTTTTTACTTTTATTTCTACAATATCATAAATAATATTCATAGAGATATCTATAGCAGTATTTTCATAAGAATAGTTGATTGCATTTCTAATAACATTATCAATAACTCTTTCTATTTTTCCAGTGTCAATATTAATCATTACTCCACTTTGAATACTACTATTAATATTAAGATTTTTATCAATTAATAAAGGTTTGAATTCATAAATTATCTGTTCCATCATCAATGAAAAATCAGTATTTGATTTTTCTAAATTAATATCCTTTAAATTATAGCGAGTAATATCAAAAAATTCATTAATTAACTCTTCCAATCTTTCTGACTTATCATATACAATCTGTAAATATTTTTTTCTAAAGTTATTACTTAGATCATGTTCATCCTTGAGTATTGATAAATACCCTAGAATAGAAGTAAGAGGTGTTTTTAAATCATGCGCTAAATAAATTATTAAATCATTTTTCCTTTTTTCAGTATCCTTAGCTAATTTTTCATTTTCTCTCAAGTTAAATTTTATCCTATTCATCTTTTCAGTTACATTTTTTAAGTCTCCAGAAAGAGAAATTAATACATCATCTTTTCTGTAAACCTCATCAATAGCAGTTATAATTTCATCCATATATTTAATAGATTTATTAAACAATACTAATCCAATAAAAGTGTAACCAATAGATAACACTATAAATATTAAAAAAATCCTATTATTATCTGCCCAATGATAAAAAGGATACATAGGCTCATATCCAAAATACACTTTATCACTTAAAGTTATCTTGAATAGAAAAAATAATAATAAAATAATAACTGTATATAATATAGCTGAAATAATAAATTTTAGTCCAAATTTCTTATATAAAATATTAGTGTAATTATTCAATTATATAACCTACCCCCCAAACAGTTCTTATGAATTTAGGATTTCTAGCATCTTCATTTAACTTTTCTCTTAATCTTGCTATGTGAGCCATAACTGTATTATTATTGTCTAAATATCTTTCTCCCCATATATTAGTAAAAAGTTTCTCTGAAGAAATAACCTTGCCTCTATTTTTAGCAAGATATAGTAAGATATTATATTCCAATGGAGTAAGATCAACTTCTTTTCCATAGAGATCAACTTTATGAGACTCTTCATTAATGTATAGTCCATTAATATCAATAAAACTTGATTGAACTTCTTTATTATAGTGATTAATTCTTCTAATTTGAGTCTTTACTCTAGCAATAAGCTCAAGTGGATTAAAAGGTTTAGTAATATAATCATCGGCACCAATAGTTAATCCCATTATTTTATCAATATCCTCCACTTTAGCTGTTAGCATAATAACAGGATAAAAATATTTTTCTCTAATTTTCTTTAGAATAGTGAATCCATCAATGTCTGGAAGCATAACATCTAAAATAGCCAAATCAATATTATGATTATTAATAATATCAACAGCATCCTTGCCATTGTTAACTTTTACTACATTATAACCTTCATTTTGAAGATAAAATTCTAGCAAATCAGCTATTTCTTTTTCATCATCAACGATAAGTATTCTAGTCATATTATTCCTCCTATTTATAATTTATATATTTAAATTTCCTCTTTTATCATTATGCACTAATGCAGAACAAAAAACAATGATATTTTTATGGCTATGGTTTTTAAAACTATTAAAATTTAATTCTATATCACAAAAATATCCCTCAAGTCTTAACCTGAGGGATTTAATTTATAGATACACCATTTTTTGATATTTTTAAATTTAACGGAATAATATCATTTTCCTTCCATAATTCATATAACTCTTTTGCTTGCTCTTCTGACTTTATAAAAGCTATACCACAATCTCCTCCTCCTGCTCCTGAAGATTTACCGCTTCCAAATTTCTCAGCTATATCACATAAATCTTTTAATTTATCTATTTCAATATTCATTTTAGCATCATGAGATAATTTTTGAAGTACTTTTCGGTTTTTCATAAGGCTATCAATTGATTTTTTATAATTATTTTCATTAAAACTATAAATTAATTTATCTACTGCAATAGAACTTTCTCTTAAAAAATTATTATAACCTTTTCTATTTCTTTCTTTAAAATATTGAAATTTTTCAATCATTGGTGCTGTTTTTGCAGGTTTTTTTGTCCAACCTATAACTAATTTTAGAGATTCTGGAGGTGAAATTTTATTTATAAATAAATTAGGCCATGGAATTTTTACTATTTTCATTAAATTTTTATTATTAGACAATTTATCTAAAACCC
>JABXHG010000025.1 GCA_013393545.1 Alteromonadaceae bacterium
CTGCAGCACCAGGACGGCCACAGCCACGTGCTGGCCAACACCATCCCGAACTGCAAGGCCTACGATCCGGCCTTCGGTTATGAAATGGCCGTGGTCATCCGTGAAGGTATGAAAGAGATGTTCGAGGACAACAAGAACGTCTTCTATTACCTGACCATCGAGAATGAGTTCTACGAGCAGCCGGCCATGCCGGACGGATGCGAAGAAGGCATCATCAAGGGCATGTACCACTTCGATGCCGTGGAAGCGAAAGGCGGCAAGAAGGCTCCGCGTGTTCAGCTGCTGGGTGCCGGCGCCATCTTCAACGAAGTCAGTGCCGCTGCGCAGATGCTGAAAGACGACTGGGGCGTGGCCTCCGACGTGTGGAGCGTGACCAGCTTCAACGAACTGGCCCGTGATGGCCAGCACGTGGAGCGCTGGAACCACCTGCACCCGGATGATAAGCCGCGCAAGGCCTACGTGACTCAGATGCTGGAAGACCGCAAAGGGCCGGTGGTGTCCTCCACGGACTACATCAAGCTGCATTCCGAGCAGTTGCGGGCGTTCATCCCGAAAACCTTCATGACCCTGGGTACCGACGGTTTTGGTCGCAGTGACACCCGCCAGAAGCTGCGCAGCTTCTTCGAGGTGGACCGTTACTACGTCACTGTCACCGCACTGGCGGCTCTGGCCCGGGATGGCGATATCGATGAGGAAGTGGTGCTCGAAGGCATGCGCAAGTACGGAATCGATCGCAACAAACCGAACCCGGTGCTGAGCTAAGGAGACCTCCATGAGTGAACAGGAAATCAAGGTCCCTGATCTCGGTGGGGCCGATGAAGTTGAGATTATTGAAGTATCCGTCAGTGAAGGGGATTCGGTAGAGGCGGAAGATCCGATCCTGACCCTGGAGTCCGACAAGGCCTCGGTGGAACTGCCGTCACCGGCGGCGGGCAAGATCACCAAAATCACCGCCAAGGTCGGCGACAAGGTCAAAGAAGGTGATGTGGTCGGCATGATTGAAGCTGGCGAAGCGTCCGGAGACGAAGGCGATTCTGGCGAGGCCGATGCATCTGACAGCGCGGAAGAAGCCTCTTCTGACAGTGGCGACGACAAGGCGGCCTCGGAAGATGCGGAGGAGGCTGAGAAAGACGCATCCGAGCCGAAAGACGACAAGCCGGCGGCTAAAAAGGGCGGTGGCTCGCGCCAGGAGACCGTGAAGGTGCCGAACCTGGACGGCTTCGACGATGTGCCGGTGATTGAAATTAACGTGGCCGAGGGCGATACCGTCAGCGAGGAAGATCCGCTGGTGACCGTGGAGTCTGACAAGGCCACCATGGAAATTCCGTCGCCGTACGCCGGCAAGATCATCAAGCTGCTGGTAAAAGAAGGTGACAAGCTGTCCGAAGGCAACGACCTGCTGGAAATGAGCGTTGAAGGTGAGGGCGGTGACGAAGAGGAAGAAACCTCTGAGTCCAGTGCCCAGGCTTCGGAGCAGGCCGAGTCGTCTGACGCTGCGTCGAAATCGAAGGAAGAGCCGGCGGAATCGCAGCCGTCAGAGCCTGCGTCTGGCCCGGGCTCCATGTACGAGCCGCCTGCGGCTGGCACGAAAGTGCATGCCGGGCCGGCGGTACGCAAACTGGCCCGCGAGCTGGGCGCTGATCTGGCGCGGGTTAAAGGCAGCGGCCCCAAGCACCGTATTCTGAAGGACGACGTTCAGGATTACGTGAAAAGTCAATTGCAGCAGACCCAGCAGGGTGGTGCCGTGGCGGCGACGGGTGGCGCCGGTATTCCGGGCGTGAAGCTGCCGGACTTCAGCCAGTTTGGCGAAGTAGAGCGCGAAAGCATGTCCCGCATGATGGCGGCCACCGCCGTGAACATGCAGCGCAGCTGGCTGAACGTGCCCCACGTCACCCAGTTCGACGAAGCCGACATCACCGAGATGGAAAGCTTCCGCAAGGCGCAGAAAGCGGCAGGCGAGAAGAAGGGTATCAAGATGACCCCACTGCCGTTCCTGCTGAAAGCCTGTGCCGCTGCACTGGCCGAGCTGCCGCAGTTCAACGTGTCGCTGGACATGGAGCGCAAGGAAGTGGTGCGCAAGAAGTACATCCACATCGGCATTGCGGTGGATACCCCGCATGGCCTGATGGTGCCCGTACTTCGCGACGTGGACCAGAAAGGCCTGTGGGAACTGGCGGCTGAAAGCGCCGAACTGGCCCAGAAGGCCCGGGACAAGCAACTGAAGCCTGCAGAGATGCAGGGTGCCTGTTTCACCATCACCAGCCTCGGCGGCATTGGTGGCACGGCCTTCACGCCGATTGTGAATACCCCGGAAGTGGCGATTCTGGGTGTGTCCAAGGCGGCCATGAAGCCGGTATGGGATGGTGAGGACTTCCAGCCACGGCTGATGCTGCCACTGTCACTGTCCTACGACCACCGGGCGGTGAATGGCGCGGATGCGGCCCGCTTTACCAACCTGCTGACGCAGCTGTTGGGGGATATTCGTACCTTGTTGCTGTGAGGCAAGCGGGCGTTAAAGCTGTTGGAAAAACCCTGGCCATGCGCCGGGGTTTTTTGTGTCTAATGGAATAGATCAGTTAGATGGACAATAACCCCACTTTAAGGTGGTTAATTTGACTACCTTTGTTTATTATGTAGACGTTAATAACATCTTTTTGTGTGGTTTCTGTTTTACGGGAGGGTGCTTTGAAGCAATCAGACGCCATCAAACGTTTGGCGGCATTCGATTTAAAAGGGCGCTACGTTTATTCTTCAAAGGATATTTCGAAGCTGTTTCCCGAAGAGTCCGCACGCAGCCGGCAGGCAACGATTACCCGTTTGGTGAAGAGCGGTATCCTTGAGCGGCCCTCCAAGGGTGTGTACGTTTACGCGTTATCCCGCCACCAGGGGCCAGATATCCTGGAGCACGTGGCAAAAACATTACGCCGTGGTGAATACAACTATATTAGTCTGGAGTCGGCTCTTTCTGAATACGGCGTGATTTCACAGGTGCCGGTCGGGCGCATTACCGTCATAACTACCGGTCGGAAAGGGGAGTATAAAACTCCGTATGGGGTGATTGAGTTCACTCATACCAAGCGGTCTGTTGCCGATATTCTCTCTGGTGTACAGGATCGCGGCCATCCGCTCAGGATTGCCACAAAAGCGGCAGCTCTGCGAGATCTCAAAAGAACAGGCCGGAACACTCATTTGATTGATCCAGAGGAAGCCCGTGCGTAAATATGACCCGGAAACCTTTCAACAGCTTGTTTCACTGGCAATGCAAAACCCCGCGCTTGCCAACATGCGGCCTGTGATTGAAAAAGAAATCCTTCATTTTGACCTCTTTTTCGCGCTGGATCAGGCGGGCTTGCTGGATGGCCTTGTGTTTCAGGGTGGTACCGCCGTTCGCCTTTGCTATGGCGGTAAGCGTTTCAGTGAGGACCTGGGTTTTGCGGGGGGAGTTGATTTCTCATCCGGGCAACTTGCGCGATTGAAAGAGTGCGTTATGGATTACCTTGGCACCCGTTATGGTCTGGATGTCAGCGTGAAAGAGCCAAAGTCATTGCGCAAAGATCCGGCGTATTCTGAACGTAATGTGGATATGTGGCAGATTGCCATTACCACTTCACCCGGAAGGCCAGACCTTCCGAAACAGCGCGTGAAGCTCGAAGTTGCTAACATTCCGGCTTATACAGCTGTTCCACAACCGCTGATCCGCACTTACGACTTTCTGCCTGATGGGTATGAAGACCTGCTGATCATGACCGAGGATAAAAGCGAAATCATGGCCGATAAGCTGGTATCACTACCGGCAACTCAAAAATATGTCCGCCACCGCGATATCTGGGATTTGGCGTATCTGTCTCAAGAGAAGGCAGTGGTGCGCCCCGACCTGGTGCTAAACAAAATTCGGGACTACCGAGTTGAGGACTATGAAAATAAACTGAAAACCATGATTGGCAGGCTTCCGCAGATTATCAACGGGAAGCCGTTCCGGGATGAGATGAACCGCTTCCTGCCGGCCGACGTGATTGAGAGGACGCTGGCCAGGGAAAAGTTCTCTGATTTTCTGCAAAACCGTGTTATTAGTTTGCTAGCGGAGGTTCAGGATGAGATCAATCCGAGCCCATCGGGAACCCCTGCTTTTTCTATGTAATCAATTCAGTGCCTGGCTTCTGAGCGCAGTACTTTCACTTCGGCTTCACTCAAGCCGGAAGCTTCCGCAATTTGTGCATCGGTTAAAAGGTTCATGGCAATCAGGCGTTGAGCTGTCTCGCGCATGAGTTCCTGTCGGGCTTCAGTGCGCCCTTCCAGCCGTTCTTTTTTTGCCCAGTTTTCAAGGTTCTCGGCCAGCATCTCTTTATTCTCCATCAGGCTGTTGAGTTGTTCCATTCTAGCAGGATATATAGAAAGGCCGCTGTGTGACGGTGAGGCCATCCCAGCTGACTTCGACGGACCAGACCACGTCTTCGAATTTCTCTTCAAAGAGTGGGGTGATGTAGTTGCCGCTGTGGTTTCTCAGTGTACGGAAGTCCATCAGCCCGGAAATCTCCGGTGGCGCGAAGCCTTCGAGAAGTTGCTGGACGAATTCCGGGTGGCTGAAGAGCTCTCCTGAACGCAAAAACCCCGGCGCGAAGGCCGGGGTTTCTGCTGAGTTAACTTCTAATTAGGAAGGGATTAGAAGTTGTACTGGGCGAGGAACATCAGACGGTTTGCGTCTCCATCGTCCCCGCCTTGGGTCTCGGTTTGGAGGTAAGCGTACTCTACGCCCATTTTAACCTTCTTGGCTGGGCTCCACTGGTAGTTGAGAAATGCCATGGAATTCGTGTCTTGTGTATCTGCGTTCAAGACACCAGCATCTACGGCATCATCTATATCTACAGAGGCCATGCCGTAACCTAGGTTCACGGAACTGCCACCACCCAGGTTCATGCTTGCGCCCAAGGCGCCGCCCCAAGATTTGAAGGTTTCAAGATCGCCATTGGCATCTACGTATCCATCCTGCAGGCCGTAATTGCCGCCAGCGCGCCAAACATATCCCTTGGCACCGTCACCGTAGTTGATGGCACCTTGAATAGAGAACATATCTGACAGTGCAATTTTACCGGCCAGGAATGAAGCAAAGCTGATGGCAGAATCGTCATCTCCGCCACTAGCAGCATTGTCATAACTAGTTTGCTTAACCATGGCTGCTGCTGCATAGGAGAATCCGCCCGCAGAGTCTTCCAGTTTCGCGGTCAATGCAGGAGTGCTGTCTTTTGCGGAGTTATTACTCAGACTATTTGCAGGCTCTTCGACAGAGAAGGAGAAAGGACCAGTGGTATATCGGATTTGCCCGGTTCGGCCTTGGGTGCCGGCCAAGCCCGGGACGCCATCAAAATCCAGTCCAGAAGTATTGCCCACAAACGAATTGTAGTTGGACCAGCTTTGACCGATAAGGATATTTTTGTACTCGCCGTAAGCATGGCGAAGCCGAGGCTCGAGAGTATCGTTATTGTCAAAATCCATTTCAATTACGACTTTGACATCTTCTGGACTAACTACCGATACGCCAATACGGCTAGTGTTTGCGTCAATGCCAAAGTGACCATCAGATGTATCGCTTCCGTCAGTCGTAATCGCACCAAGATTTGCAGCTTGACCACCCGCAGCAAGGTCTTCGTCAATGTCGTAAGTCGCTACGGCGCGAGCAAAACCATAAAGATTTGCTTCGTAGCCGCCAGCGCTAAGCTCAACGGCAGAGGCCTGAGCTGCCATACCAAAAGCAGCCACTGCAGCCGTCGCTCGGATTGCCATTCTGAGTTTGTTGTTTTGCATCGTTGTTTTCTCCAATCATCAATTTGTTTTTGTTGGACCCAGAAAACAAGGTAGTTACGAATGTGTGACAATTCAAACAGATTCGGCGGATATTTAGACGAATGTCTATGGAGTGATCGGTCGGTAGCTAGTGTCCCGTCTGGCTAATTCCTTAACCTACTGCTTGCCTCTGGGGACTCTGACCAAGGCGCCAGTGTGCTGGTGTGGTGGTTCCACATCAAGCGCTGGCAACACAGGCTCAGAGTCCCCAGAGGCAAGCCCTTCGGGAGTTTCTGAAAAGCCGAATAGCGTCGTTCTGCTGTCTCGATTTGGAGCCACCAAACCTTCGCCAGCACGCCTAGCTCTTCGGCTTTTCAGAAGCTCAGTAGGTTAAGGAATTAGCCAGACGGGACACTGGACATCTATATGTCGATGTTCGGCGTAAACCATCGAATGGCAAAGAAACCTTCACTGCTTTCCGGCGAGACCTTCGCCTTCCTGGATATCGAAACCACCGGCGGCAACCCGCAGCGGGATCGCATTACCGAGATCGGTATTCGTTTCTGGCGCGATGGCCAGGTGGTGGGCGAGTGGCAAACCCTTTTGAATCCTGAAACCCGCATTTCCGGGTTTATCGAACAGCTGACTGGTATCAGTAATTCGCTGGTGGCGGATGCGCCGGTGTTTGCCGATATCGCCGACGAGCTGGAGGAGCAGCTCCGGGGCAAGGTGCTGGTGGCCCACAATGCCCGGTTTGATTATGGCTTTCTGAAAGCGGAGTTTCGCCGCCTCGGCCATTTGTTTACGGCGAAAGTGCTTTGCACGGTGCGTTTGTCCCGGGCGCTTTATCCCCAGCACAAACGGCACAACATGGACACGCTGATGGCCCGTCATAACCTGCGGCAGGTTCAGCGCCACCGGGCTATGGGCGATGTGGCCGCCATGCTGTCTTTCTTTGAAAAGACGCTGGCGGAGCAGGGGTCGGAGGTGGTCGAACCGGTCATCGCCAGGCTTCTGCAGCGGCCCAGCACGCCGTCCCACGTGCCGGCTGAAATGCTCAGGGATTTGCCATCCCGCCCGGGTGTTTACCGGTTTTACGGCGATAACGATGTGCTGCTGTACGTGGGTAAAAGTACCAACATTGCACAGCGGGTGGCCTCGCATTTTGCTGGCGACCACCAATCCAGTAAGGCATTGCGAATGTCCGAAAGCCTGCGCCGTGTGGCCTACACCGAAACTGCCGGCGAGCTGGGGGCATTGCTGCTTGAGCTCAAACAGATTAAAGGCCTGAGCCCGCTTTATAACCGCCGTTCCCGTGCCGCGAAAAGCCTGGTGAGTATTGCACTGCAGGCCAATGCGGACGGTTATTTGGAGGCCGCTCTGGCAAGGGAAGTCTCGCCTGACCGGCTGAGTGACTACTTCGGACTATTCCGCAGCAAGCGAGACGCCGTGAATGCCCTGCGCGGCATCGCCGGCAAAAACGACTTGTGTGGCAAGCTGCTTGGGCTGGAACCGCAAGGGCCGGGCCCCTGTTTCCAGCGCTCGCTCGGCCACTGCCAGGGTGCCTGCGAGGGCGCCGAGGATGTCACCCGCTACAACCTGCGCATGCAGATCGCTTTCCACAACCTGCAACTGAAAACCTGGCCCTGGGCCGGCCCCGTGGCGCTGGTGGAACATAATGAAGCCACGCAACGCACGGATTTTCTGGTGATCTGGAACTGGATCCACATCGCCACCCTGCATAGCGAGCAAGACCTGGCCGACTTTGAGCTGCCCACCACACCCGTCACCTTTGATCTGGATTCCTACAAACTGCTGGCCAAGGCTTTGTTGGGGCCGGCGCGCCATCACCACCGTGTGATTGAAATGCCGGCTGTTCACAATCCAATGATTCTCATGCCTGGAGAAAGTGCGCCCGCCAAAGTTCAAAAGTAAGCGGATAGGTCTTTTCAAAACCGTGCGGAGCCATGGGTGAAGAGCATGGCTCTTCACGGGCTGGCCAAGGATGGCCTGCCCTGGACCTTCAGCGCGACGCAGGAGCAATAAGCGCTGAAGGGCGGAGCTCGAGCGTTACAGGGATGATGGGATGAACACCTCTTGTTGAGATCGGCGTCAAGGCGCCACTATTGGAATAGGAAGGCAATAGCTAAACAACAAGAGGTGTTCAAGATGAAAGTTACCC
>JABXHG010000250.1 GCA_013393545.1 Alteromonadaceae bacterium
CACATTTTTATAAACGTAGACATCTGCAATGTGTCTTTCTCCCGTTCTCTCGTCAGTAAACACACGTTCTTGATTATCAATCGGAAAGAAAGATTTCCACGTCCTGTGCCACTCAGACTCATTTTCCCACCAAGGATCGCATGATTCTCGGGTTTTATGTGCCCAGTGGTGAATTTTGAAGTTTCCACATTTCGCAATGACATCACTGTTACAACAAGGGCACTTTCCATTTAGTCCCTTTTTCGGCTCTACTCTGTAGCCATTGACGAACGCGTACCGCATTCAAACTTCTCCTAACGTCCGCTTGCTATAAATCCTTTCTCTGAACACTTGTAATCTCCCAGCCATCATAGTTGATATTGTCGTCACAAAGATAACTATTGCTCTTTTCTTCAAATGGGTTTACACCAATCATCACCCGATCAGTTAAGCTCTTTCTTTTTTTCTTAGTTAAGTCACCCCACCATTCAGGGGAGATATAGATATTTTCTGATACCGAGAAGAAGAACCTCAATAGAGCATTTTTAAGCAGATCAAATTCTACAGGAAGAGTCCCAACAAACGATTCAATGATTTCTGACTCTCTTAACCAACTAAATACGACATAACCTTTCCCATCACTGGAAAACGAATTAAATATCACACATTCAGGAACTACTTCCAAGTTTGATAGGTCTTGAATGGCGTTTCCTTCGAAATCTACATCGGGACATAATATGGAGGAAACAGCTACCGGACATGGGGTGTCTGATTCGATAACAAAATGGCAAAATTCGATTTTCTCCTTGCCCAAGAGATGACTATCAAATTGATCTTTTAGGGCTGCCAGTTCTTTAATTGCAGTATCAACTCCTAGCCCATAGGCAGACGCAAGATTCTGACTAAATAGCTGTTCAACCATATCCTTACCTTTGTCAGATTCCTTGATCAATCTGACAATGTCCTCATTAGAGCCTTTTTCATATATCTCTTTGCAAAGTGCTCTATAAGCCAATGCAAACAATTGTTCAAATTCCGCTGAAAATGGTTGATCTTCAATACAAGAAAAAAGCTGTTTATCATGTTCTGAGCAAAAACCCTTAAATGTTGAAGCTTGATTTACTCCAATTTTCTCGGGAAGTAGAGTTCCATTACCTTTCTGGATGTTCGATAAGCTTATTCTTAACCCCAATACATGGTTAGTGGAGTCAGCTATTTCAAGCAGGCCTGATGACTTTGAAACGGTATGCGCATTAATTATTTTATTACTACAATAGCTTTTTAGGTCTTCAGGCACAGAGCAATACTTCTTAGATTTAGCTGCATTAGAAACCTTATGCGCCTCCCCCAAGCTGACTGGCTCTCGTTGGTCCCTATACAGGTGGCACTTCTTGTACTTTTTACCAGAACCGCACCAACATTTTTCGTTTCTTCCTAATTTCATAATTAGCGGCCCTAACTCTGTATTCAAGACTTATAACGCGAAGCTCAGCGACGCTTATTAGCGTCCGCTGCAGCGCCTTGTTCTACCATCTCTAACGACCTCAAAAACAGTGTCTTGCCACCTGATTTGTGGAACTTAAAAGCAACTTCATGGCGGTTTTTTAGCCATTGCCACTTAGACTTATGATCGACTCTAGCGGCAGTGGAAAGACCAAACTCTATGTGTTTACCTAGCTCATTGAAGTATATTTCCCTGGGATCATAACCATCAGCGGCAAGCTCAGCTGCACCTGGGCAGGATGCTTCAAACTCGAACGGGTCTATAAACCATAGGCCATCAACGTCTTGAGCTAAGTACGCTTTCCTCGCTCCAATTCCCGGATCCTTAAATATCTGATCATCAACCACGATTCTCGGATAAACAGCAGCGCTGGATTCTATTCTGTAAGCACGGATCATAGCATCGCCATAAATCAGATCGCTCTCATGAACCGTTGGCCCTACTGTTATCCCGCCACGGGTTAATATTCCCGAGTAAAGCAGATTGGCATGTAGCCAACCACAAGCCCAAATCACGCTAAAGTAGCCTTCCTTCGTTGGTTCAGCACTGATAGCAATAGAATCTGAAAATTGGTTTACCTCCAAATCACTCTGGGCGGTGTTCTCTCGCAGAGAGCTATCACGTGTGGATCTAATTTCGGATAAAGCTTGATGTACTCTTTCATGCAATTCAGGGCGACTTGAAAGCGATAGGATTAGCGACTCAAATCCTAAAATATCAATGAAGGCAACAATTCTTTCTTTGTACTCTGGAATCTCAAACATAATAGGGTTCAGAATCGATTAAAGTAAAACTTTTTTATTAAACAGCGCCGTAGGCGTCTATTTTGAATTTTTTGTTATGCGATAGCCTACACATACTTAAGCTTTCACCGCTACACCCTTCCATACGATAACTATTAACGCGATGATGCCTCCAACAGCAAAAAATAGACCAGGAGCCGCATTTAATAATTGTCCGCTTACCCCCTTTGCATCGACTTTAAGGCTAGCCTCACCAGAAACGCCCAGTACGAATAGCTTATATCCAAGCCAGATCGACAGCCCAGACATAGCAATAGCTAAAATCTTAAAAGCAAAATAAAGGATAAGGGCAAGCCTTTGGTTCGGCCCATGTGGCGCTACCATTTGATGCATTATATTAGGATTATTTCTTAGATCCATTGTGCTTCCTTATAGCATAGCCTTTGTGTGCTATACGTGCGCATTTTGTAACTTGTTCAACTGATAGTTACTGGCACTTAAGTTATTGATCAAATAAACGTTCCGACCTTGAAACACTCTGAATAAGAAAAAACAATTTGAGCATGCCCAGTTACACTCTAGCGGCCACATAATATTCAACTTTGAATTTTCGTTATGTGATTGACAGTAAACGAGTTAAATCATCAACACAATAACAAAATGCGCAATATTCCTGAGCTAAGCGTGCCCTGCATGACAGGCGTCATCCACTTTCACTTGTGATAGGAGGCGAGTCACTAGTTGAATTACGCAAAAAATCCGATTGTCTGCTGTTCGCTCCTTACAGACCATCGGCTTCGTGGCAGTGTCAGACATTTACGCTCGTTTTTATTTGTTATTTTGGCAATTTCGAAAGAACCTTACTAAATGCGTCGGAAACGGCCTTCAAAGCATGCTCATCAACTACTTTGGAATCTTCTTCATCTGCCGTTGAGCTTTGACCGAATATTCGTTCCGCTAACTGCCTTTTGAGCTCCTGCTGTTGTTCTTGTTTCAACGAACTTATGAAAGGATCAAAAGCTTTTACTTCCAAAGCAAACCACCTGGCTCGTTTCTCGTTGTTTCTATGTTTGGTTGACTGCTGCGCCGAGTAGGCGGCCCCCCACAGTAGAACCCCAGATATAGAGAATGCGATAAGCATAATATGCCAAGGGAAGTGATTATTTTCCAAAAGGCTCATTTTTGAGTCTGGAGCATTCATAAGTTCTTCATTTGAATCTTTGGGTGAATTTTCATCTTTAGAGACGATGATATCAGGATCAGAATTGAATATATTTCCTCCTTCCGCGTTATAGAAGAATGAAAATATCAACCACACAACAGTGATGCCTATAAACCCAACTGACACTCCCCTCCACAGGTTTGCTTGCCCCCTTTCGTCATCAGCACTTTTAATATATGCCGCACCAACGCTATCACCAGCAGTTAACTCATAGAGTTCTAATATTGACTCGTGCTTTGATTTTGAATCCGAGATAATCTTGTTTAATTCGTTGTCAGCCTCAGCGGACCGATCTTTAATGAGCTCACTGTATTTATCAGTTATGTCCTCAAGTTCCTTACTTTTCTCAGAGGTGAATGTATCTCTCCATTTACTAAATTCTTGGCTTCTAGACTCCTGCGCAGCAGAGAATTGCTTCTGCCAGTCTGAAGAAAGCGTGCTTAATTCTGTTTGCTTTTTCTCGATTTTTTCAGACAGCCCATCGAGCTCTTTTGCCTGTTCTTTTGTTAAAGACTCAAGGTGGTCTAACTGTTCCTCAAGCTTTTCTTTTTTTACTGCCAGACCATTAATAGTGCTATCAACCACGCTATCTATATATGACAATTTTTCCTGTGACTCAGTATTTTCGGAAAGAGACTGAAGTATAGATAGTTGAGTAAGTTGTTTAGATACAAAATTATTAACAGCGATTAAATTTGAGGTTTTTCCGTTTTGTAGATATGCATTTACTTGGTTTGCGATGTTTTGATGGCGAAGCTGGTTGTTTAGGGTATCTAACTGGTTTACTGGTACTACTTCGGGATCAACCGATGCTAAGACTCCCCTGTATTTCTCGATAATTTTTTTTAGACGTCGTTGTTCTTCCACCTCGCCGTCGGAGAGGTTCTCAACATTTGAACTTGCTGCGTTATCGAGCCAAGTAAGGGTTTCATGTACCGGATGTTTATCAAAAGTTTCATTCCATCGATTCATTTCATCTCCATAAGATAATAGTTGATACCAAGACCCGCACTACGGCTAATATTTCTATAGCGATCCTGACTTTAGAAGTTCATCAAATAACTTGAGCATACGAATTTAGTCGTTTCATCGCGGCAAATTATTTAACTTTATTTTCACCATGAAATCGACAGTAAATGACTTATATGAACAAAACAATAGTGGGGCTCGGAATATTGGTGAGTTAATATGCAGCGTTTAACTAGAATTGGCGGATTTAACTCTGAAAAATGCGCCACATTACTAACTAAATTTAAGCGGGGAACTCTAGAGTCTGCTTCTCGCTCAAAGCGGAATGAACTCTTGATGCTCATTAAAAGAATTTCATGCTTACCGATCGTGCCGTCCAAAAGGGCTAAACAAGCTAACATTGTCACATATACTGTTTTTATGTACAGTTCCTTTTTTAACGAAGGGGAAACCAATGAACTTTATTGCTGAAGCACGCTGGCGGAGTAAGGAATTAAACAGTACTGAAAACTGCCAGCTAATTCGTCAACAGAATCAGTGGCTCCTGAGAGGGGATGTAACTATCGTCGAATCGAGCAAATCTGTTCAATGGGTCTATCAAATTGTCTGCAGCAACAGTTGGCATACCCAAGAGGTTCGCCTTCAACAATCAACGATGTTCCCAATTACCTTTTCACGAACTAACGACGGGAAATGGTATAAAAACAGAGTTTATCTACCCTACCTTGACGGGGCTCATGATATCGATTTCGGATTTACTCCAGCGACTAATACGCTGCCTATTCGACGCCAACAACCTAAAATAAATGACACCATGGTTTGTCATGCAGCTTGGCTTCGGGAAAATGACTGCAGCATCCTTCCAGTTGAGCAATATTACACTCGGCTAGGAGATAATTTATATGAATATCATAATCCTACTAGCGGCTTTCGGACTCAACTTGAAGTCGACAAGCACGGCCTTGTGAAAGATTACGGTGATATCTGGTTTTCAGAATAAGGTGAATGGCCGCTTAGAGCGAAAACCTGATTTTTGACCTTTTTGAGAGTCAATGCCAACTTTAATTATTGATTAATCCTTCCGCTATAAGCAGGTGTAAGCTACGTTGATCATGCATAGTATTCTTACCTCGGTAGTTCCTTGCCTTTTGTCCTTGTGTTGTGCATTCAAACCTTTTATTGTCAAGAACACAAACGAGAGATGAAGGTTGATATTGTGGGCACTTCACGTTCTTAGCAAGAGTGCTTAAATTGCCTTTTCTAACTCGGAACCTCTCAATGCAGGAATGGTTACTGTCACATTGCCTGACGAAAAAAGTCCGTTTGAAGAATTCGAAAATTCGCGTTTAAGGGGCACTAAGTTACTAGAGCCTTGAATTAAGAAATAACGATAAAATTAATTAGAGGGAGACTATAAATGAGTACAGCATTTACAGTTTACGGTAAACTCTTTAAAAATCCAGCCGCTGTAATTTTTACAATCCTATTTTTACTAGGCTATACTGTTGTGTTCTATATTCTAACCTCAAAAAGAGAGTTTGATATACTTGAAATCATAAAGGCAGCGCCATTTGCTTTTTCTGCAATTGTTCTAGGTGTATTTTCGGTAATATTCTGGGCGCTAAATTATATTGGAAAGCAGCAAAAGCTAGATTTAGAAATCAATGAATCGAAAGAGCTTTTTTTGATTCGAAAACAACTAATAGATAAAATATTCGATGAGTCGGGGCCAGAAAAATCATTGGAACTATCGATTATTAAGGCCCACTTTCTTTTCTCTGGTAATGAAATTAACTCTGAACCTGAAACACCCTCGGCAAAGCTAGGTTTTGAATATGGGGACGCAGTTAAAGCGCTTTTGCGCCGCCCGTAAAAAGAGCTAAAATTCAAAACTTTCATTATGCTCAGCTTTGGGTATTGCGTAGTTCCTCTATACAAAAGCGCTGCCCCGCAATAGATGCAGGTAAACTAGGCATTAACGTCCGCTGTGGGCACGAAGATGAAGGTCCGCTCTGAGCGAAGAACGGACCATCGGACTTTTCCTTAGTTCAACTAGTGACTCGCTTCCTTGTCTTTAATAACTGTAGATGAAGGGAATCAAGCACGGCACAATTATTTATGCAGTATTGCGTGTATTGATATTGTGTTGTGGATTTAAGTCGTTTACTGTCAATGACATAATGGAAAATCAAAGTTAGATATTGTATGCCTGTTAGAGCGTAATTGAGCATGCTCAAATTGTTTTAGCTTATTCAGAGCGCTTCAACGTCGGAATCTTGGCTAGCTCAGTAACTTAAGAGTCAGCAACTATAAATTTATCAAGTTACAAAGTGCGCACGCACAATATACAGATAGTGTTAGTTCAGCACGTTGACGAATAAGGAGTTGCAATGAAAATCAAGGATTTGATCAAGAAGCTGCAGCAGTTTAATCCAGAGCAGTCCGTGGCCTGCTACGCGGAGGACGAGGGCCTTAAGCACGACGGCGCTCCTGTCCAAATATTCGAGATTTTGAATATTTCTGAATCTGAAGCCGAATCGAGCAGGCTAAACGATGGCGCAGGCAAGCCTTGGCTTAAGTTCGGAAAATCTGATAGCTCCTCAAAATTTGTTCTTATTGAAATCACATCCGATGCTTAGGTCGATAGATTCAACACATAACAAGTCACTGCACGGGACCACTTCTCCGCCGCTCCGCGGCTACAAACTGTCCCGTGAGTTGGGCGTTATACGTGAAAAGGTGACAAGTTGAAGAGAGAATACACCCTATACAATTTTGATCATGGCTTTAAAAAGGAGAAAACCTTTTGTATAGGTAAGTTCCGCATTAGTGTGAGCGATGAACAGGCTAAAAATATTAGTAAATTAGAACAAAATGCTAAGCGCTCATTTGTAATGAATAATGACCTTAGCCGAGAGATGAAGGAGCTTCCGAAAAAAAAAGGTAGAATTGTTGAGACAGCAACTCTCCGTGTAACCAGTACAGAAATAGCTGAGTCATTAATTTATAAAGAGCTACCTAAGAGAACCTCTATTGATGACTTTGTGCTTTTCTTGTCGTTCATAACGGGAAGAAGGGTATTTCTTGATCATGAAATTGAGCTGGAAACGCCAACAAACTACTTTGACCGTGTTGTAAATAATAATTTCTTTCATTTCCCATTGGTAGATATTGATGGCGGCTTGAAAAAGATTGATGAGCTAAAGCTTAGTACTCAGTTATATAACCTTGTTCATACCAAGACAGTTCGAGATCTCCCTGCTATTTGCTTTTACGCAAATACTGTTGTTAATGCCCTTTACGAGAGATGGTGTAAAAATAATAATAAATCAAAATATCCAGCACCCGGCATAAAGGCCGATGAACTAAAAGAGAGAATATCCCAAATTCTGGAAAGGAGCTTGGTTGATAAGTTCAAAATTTGGGTCAACTCTATTTTGTCTGGTAAGTCATATGATGCTGATGCGATTCATGATGTCGTAGCGCGAGTTAACATTAGCAGTCAGCCATCTGCATTGTATAAGTTACAAAATTTTTTGGTGGGCTTAAGGTTATTCCCAGAAAACCCGACAAAAGAAGCTACTGATCGGCTCAGGTGGACTAACAAAGTAAGAAATATGATGGTTCACATGGGAGATATTCCTAGCGATAAAAATATTGGTTTCGAACAAAGGGTGCAGATTGCAACTAGCATAACGTTCTTGCTTATTGGCATTGCTGAACACTACTACGCTAAAGAAATTTTTAGCATCAATAATTATCTAGTTGACCAAAATGCCAAAGATATTCGAGAGTATTTTGATAGTGGAATCTTTAGAGGCCACAAAGTCTTTGATGAGACATATGAGCGATTCTGTGAGCGACAAGAATCAGAATGGGTAGAAAATGGAAACCACGTATAACAAAGCATTGCAGCGGACAAGCCGCTGAATGCGGCGTTAGCAGGTAAGGTAAGTCAGATCTATGGGCAAGACTAAAGAAAAAACTACGACCGAGAGGATTACTCCTGAACAGTACCAAGAGTATTTTCGAGGGAAGGAAGATAAGGCCCTTGAGCGAGCGCAAGATATCCGAAAATTCGAAATCGATCTCTACTGGAAGCGGGCTACATATTTCTGGACCTTTATCGGTGCCACTTTAGCGGGCTTTTTAGCTATTCAAGCATCAGGGGCCCAGAATAAACAGGATCTGTCTATAATTCTATCCTGCTTAGGTGTGGTTTTTTCCTTTGCATGGCTCTGTGTTAACCGGGGCAGCAAATTTTGGCAGGAGAATTGGGAAAAGCACGTAGATACTTTGGAGAACGAAGTCACCGGACCACTCTATAAGATCGTTCTGTCGCGGAACTTGGATTATTACACAAGATCAGAGAAGGTACGCGATTGGGTAACTGGCCCTAGCGCTTTATCAGTTTCAAAAATAAACCAGCTCATTAGCTTATACGTAACTACTTTATGGATTCTATTGCTATGGTATTCCCTCCCCCCATTCGACTTCGCAGCTCAGTTGAACTTGTTCTACTGCGGATTAATTAGCCTGACGATAGCAGCGTGCGTTTCGTTTGTGTTCAAGCTTGGTAGAACATACGGTGGCGGATATTGGCATAATGCAGAGTTACGCAAGTCTCGAGTAAAGCCAGCTAACAATCAAATGCAACCGACGCCGAAAGACGGCGCG
Organism: Alteromonadaceae bacterium; assembly: GCA_013393545.1. Next base: position 9,095 of record JABXHG010000250.1, read on the forward strand.
GCTAATTAGTGGTGCTAGGTTTTCAGGAGTACTGGTGCAAAAAAATTCCGATTTAAACGAGCTTATTAAAACGAAGCTTGCTTACATTGACCAAGACTGCGAGAGTGAGGCTCGGGAAGCAGTTAATGACCTGTATTCGAGTATCAAGTACGAAGACGGGCGGCTCCGTGTACCTGACTTTCAAAAGACGGCCAACCTCATGGCTGCTGTCGTTTCCTGCAAAGAGAAGCGGTTCAATTCTGAGATCTCGCGAATTCTGAGTACCTCCGGCGGCTTTCGTAATTCCAGTGAGTTGGAACGTGCCAGAGAGCATGTTTCGAAATATTTTGAAGAAGATCGATATCTAAAGCGTTTTGAAGTGTTTCTTAGCGGTGTTGAACGGGCAGCTGGAAGTTACGGATTGAGTTTTGACCATCGAGCATACCGGACCGATATTGCGTCATCGCTTTTCGAAGTAGGAATTAAAAGCTCAGCTCGACGAGCTTTGGCTTCAGTTTACGCAGAGCTTGCTATACACCTGCGCAATGATCGACTCGAGTCTGGAGAAAATTTGCCTAGGGCAAATGATATTGTCGAGCTGAAGCCCAATTTCATGGGGTTAGGAATAAACTTCAATGCGCTAATCAAACGACTTCGGACGAAGTGCCGCAAGAAGAAAACCTAACGCAGCTCATCACTCGCGGCGTTAGTTTTTTTTGAATTAGCCCAAGCTAGGAGGTAAAAAATGTCACAAAGTATTAATCTAGTTGCATACGAGGCATCGGATGATGGAAAGCTATATGAGACAAAAACCTCTCTAATTGAAACAGCATTTGTTACACCGGTTCTACTTGATGAGTTACAAAAAAAATTCCCTCTAATAGAAAGAAATGTCTTTGAAGTCGTAGGCTCTGAAGAATACTATTCAATAGAGTGCTTCAACGACTCTGATATTGAAGAAGCTATAAAAAAATTAGAAGATATATTTTTGTCCATTTTAAAATCAGATGGGGAAAAGCTACTTGATAAAGAAGTTTCTCAGGATTCTGAAAACCTGCCTTCATTGCATTCTGGTCATATCAAATCAAGTGATATCAATGACTCAATAAACCGTTTTAGAACTCTTACCAATATCATTAACATATTTAAATTAAAGAAAAATCAATATGGCAGTGACACATCTGTTGTCCTGAAGTTAGGGTGATGGAAGATGAGCACAAATAAAGGGAAAGACGGTGAGATGAGAGCGCTTCGGTTGCTATCACATATTGTTGAAACTGAAGAAAATTGTGATGTCACTCGTCATACAAACACAAATACTGCCGACGGCGGTGCTGATCTTGTGCTAGAGCATCCTCAGGGGTTATTGCCGCATTTAGGTAATGTTGCTGAAGGAGAAAGTCAGCAATCACCTGATTTGTCTAAATCTCCAAGAGTAGCAGCAAGATTTGATGTTAAGACAACTAAGAACAAATTATCTCCAGACACTGTAAAGAAATTTGCCGGAGACATAAGGCGCAACCCTGATTGTGACGGTCATGTTCTAATGGGTGGTTTAGCTCTTTCAAATCAAGCTCAATCGGATTTCAAGGATATTCAAGATGCACAAGCAGAGGTAGGAAAAACGGTTGTATATGTACCTAATGCTGGCATTGAAAACCTTGAGCAACATTATAAAGCTTTACCTGATAATTCGAATGACGATAATGAACAAGCCTAACAAGCGCCTACGGCAGTTGAAGAGAGCGTTAACGTCCGCTCTGTTGGACTGAGCGGAACTAACAACTTGATTAAGCTAGAGCCGTCTGTCAAAACTATAATGCCGACTTTCCTGAGTTAGATCCTCATTAAGTCGATACTATTTAACCCACTGACCAACGATACTAACGATGCTACCTTTATAAAAAAAGCCCGCTAAAAAAAGCGGGCTCCATAGTCATTTCAGTGAGGCATCTCACCTGACGTGAACGTCAG
>JABXHG010000251.1 GCA_013393545.1 Alteromonadaceae bacterium
TGAAATCTACCTTCTTTTGAATATAGGGCTACTGACAGTTCGCTTCGACCAAGATCGGTTCGAATTTGAGGAAACCCGTAAGTTTGAGGTAAGGAGAAAAACCTACTGGTATTCTGAAGTTACAGAGTTCTCTTCCAACCTGTCAAATAAAAAATTATTTTTTGACGTTTCCAAAATGCTGTTTCGACAAAAGTATATCGATAAACTCCTTGCTAAAAAAGTAGTAGACTACGTATTAGATAAGTACTTTTCTATAAATGTTAAATATTTACCAGAGAACCTAGTTCAAGATGAAAAATACCTTCTTCTTAGAGAGTGTTTATACTTTTCCTTTGTTATTGAATGTAAAATACTTCAATCTAAGCAACCAGTGGATTTCAAGTGCTTTCTAAACGACCCTAATATAAGGTCCACTACCTTATCCCTAATCAATGCGGAGTTAGCTCCCAGTACTGAAGCAAAAATTTCAGGGAAAGGAGGTCTATTTTACCGTAAAGGTATAGGTGAGGTCTATCGCGGTCCTTTAGGTTTCAAACATGGAATTAGGAAGTTTGCGTCGCAGCTACTGTCTGCCATGAAAACAACTGAAAAAGGTAAAGACTTCTTAGGCGAACTAGGCAAGGCATTTGAGCATGATTATGTTGTTAATTACCTCAAAGGACTAAGCTCTTTCGGATATACTGTTCATACTGGGTTTAAAGCTAACAGAAAAAGCCTAGTTAAAGGGTATGATGTGGATTTAGTTATTGAAGATACAGATAACGATATTTATTATTTCGTTCAGGCCAAGTACAAATTCACCTCCAATCCTACCTATTTTTCTGAACAGTTTGAGTTGTTCGGACAAAATACGTTTAAAAAAGGATATATCGACCAACTCATCACACTAAGAGAAAATTTTGAGCATGAAGAAATACGACAACAGCTCAAAAGCAAAGGCCTATCTGGCGCAACAATTACTAACTCTTACTTCTTATTATTACACAATCTTCCTTTTCTTAACTTCTATGAACATAAGGGAGTATTGTTTTATGAATGGAATTTGCTCAGGAACGTGCTTAAAAATTCCAGGGTGTATTGGCAAAAAGATAATGCCGCCGGAGTAACACATGGAGATAAAGTACCGTTGTATTCGCCAAGAGATATGGTTGACGCGTACCTCGATAGCCAAGAAAATGGAAAAGCTCTTAAGGAGCAGTACTCGCTCTTCAAGAGAACTCGATGTTTTATAAAGCATGAAAAGATGAAGGTCTCAGCCCCACTAATTTAGGCAAAGCCACTAACCTTATTCGTGTCAAATAATCGATAAAACTTTATCGATTATTTGATTTACTCTATCGTTACTAGGAGCAATACTACAAATTAAGTATGCTCAGGCTGAGCCTGACACTATAATGGTAGTCTGCCTGCATTTGAAAACATGTCTAACTGGAAACAATTTTTCTCAAATTACTTTTTATGGCGCTGTTAATCGTTGAGTAGGCTAGCCCACTTTTTGATGACAAATAGCGAAGTACCAAATTTGTATCTGAAGGTAGGAGCGCTTTACCATTATACTTTGCAAAAGGGCCATCCGTTTCGAGTAAAATTCGATTCATTGGTAGCCACGAGATAACCTGCCTTCCTCTAACCGAATTCAGCATTGCGGGGCCCACCGAAAAATAGCAGCCCATTTCTAGGGCTGTATCTAACTGCAATTTAGTACCTAAAAACCAATGAAGTATAGGAATCCCAGCTCTCGGATATGCTTTCAAACATTCCAATACGTCATTAACAGCGTTGAGGCTATGAATAGTCAGTATCTTATCCGAGTATGATTCGCAGGAACTTAGAATGTGATTAAAAACCATAAGCTGATCGGCAAAATGTTCTCTGAACCCTTTCGAACCATCCAGACCTATTTCTCCAATATAGCGAGTCTTTTCTGCTAACAAATCAAATAGTGCTAGTTCACTTTTCCTATGATGAGCCAAATGCGGATGTAGACCTAAAGCAGTTCTACAGTTCTTTAGTTTACTAGTGAGGCTGAGTGTCCCCTCGAAAGCTGAAGGGACTGTAGTAACAGATAAAATGTAAAAATTACAGCGCTTTATATCGTTTAAAACTTCACGATGGTCAGGATACAAATCGACATGACAGTGAAGAGCCATCATGCTTTTTTCCCTGCATTCAAGAACGCTTCAACTTCAGCAAGGCCTCTTTTGATGGTCGATACTAGTTTTTCTCTAATGTGTGGAGCTTGAGGGATAGGACCCGATTTTCTTAGCCAGGAGCGATAATTGTCACTTTTTCTCAGCCTTATTATCGCCGTTTGCACTGCTTGAAGGTCATCTCTTGTTTCCTTTTCTTTCATCAGCGAGCCCAAATTACTCGTTTTATAGGGGCTATCAGCATTGAATCCTGCTCGATGCACCGATGCCCTTCTAATGAGACAGGGTACACAGTGTCCGCATTGCTTGTGCTCCCGATGCCAATGACTGCAAGAAACACTCAAAGGCACTGCCTTTTCGATCGCGGTTTGGTCAACGCATTCGACAAGCATTTCTCCTTTCGTTTTGAACTGATAAGGGTTAACAAATTTTACATGAAAACCGGTATCTCTCAGAAGCGACTCTAACCTATTTAAAAAATGAGGATGAGTAGTTCTGGTGCTATGGCTACCAATCCGTCTCCGAGTTAAAGGAGGGTTGATTGAAATATAGCCATTTTCCGGGACTATTATAGTATCGATATTGCTATCACAATTGGCGTTACGGAGGGCTGTCACTCCGAGAACAGCCATGGCAAGGAAATTAAAGCTCCTTCCTCTCATGCTGATATCAGTCTTACCTTCCAAACTCTTCATAATGTGTGGCGATATTGAATAAGACAGCTCTCCAAATGGCGGGGACAACAATGATTTTATCTGCTCTTGCTTCGCTCCATCCCCCCTGTAGGCATGACTTACCAGCAAAGGCTTTAATGTCGACTTACCATTTAGAATATCTATCGCACCAACCGCGCTGTCCAAGCCTCCAGAAAATAGGCAAACTGAATTTAGCCCCATGAGAGACTTCGCCTTAGCTTTTGCTTTGGCACTCTTTTTGGGTCGCGGCATGGACATTGTTGTTTTTTCAAATGTAAACTTCCATTGATCTCCTGTCAGAAAGTTCAGAAGTGAACTTAGCTCTGGTTCGACGGAGTTCCACATATCTTCGTTAGTTACAGGCACATGCAAATGCATCTGTCTTGCCCAAGCATTTTCAGCTTTCTCCCTTTGCTCGAATGTATCTGCAGCAGTTACAGCAGTTGCAATTGTGATTAAGTCAATTGCCTTCTCGTCAAGATTTATTCCAAGATCTCTAACTGTTTGAAGCAACTGCTTTGAAGCCAAACTATGCTTGCCAATGTCATTAAAGTGCGTGTGAAAAAGCTGAACTGGGTGACAGCCTTCGGAATAATCAGGTAAATTCGCAGGATCATGATTAAAATAAAAATCAGTCATTAAAACTCTCCCACTCTTTTACTGTTAGCGCAATAGCTTCGGATTGCACTTTGGTAATATTGTCTCTACTAATACTACTTGGATTACCTTGCGTTATCTTATCTAGCTGTTCTTGAGCAATCACTTTTATCAACTCTCTTAATTCAACCTCCATTTGATGGTGCTTGCTGGCTGGCTCGACATGAAACCATGCCCTTCCCATGCCTTCCACAACATCTTGAAAGATTAAATCTGTAAGATAACAACCTATAGCTTCCTGAATAACTTCATCAGTAAAACTGCCCAGGTCGAATTCGTCTGTATCTGGCAAGGCTTCCTCTAACGCATAATCTAGAGCAATGCGTACGGCATCTGAATCCGCATTAGCCGGAGCCAGGTGAGAGGCAATTCTGTCAATAGCCTGGTCCGTAGATAAACCATGGAGGTCTGCAAGTGATAAACTTTGACTATTAACAGTAACAGTGTCACCGCGCATTATGCCTAAAAAACCGGATCCAGCTGTGATACCACTTGCAAGCCTACGACTTGTACTCTTACCTCCGCCTGCTCCTTTCCTCGAGTAAAGTTTTAGAGCACGCCTTAAGTCAGATGAGTTGCCTCCTGACTGCGCATATTTGCCAAACGCTCGTCTAGCACTGGCAAACCTATTTGGAGGGAAGCCTGTTTGAGGGGGACCACCTATTTCTTGCTGTACCTTGTCATTATCCACTTCATTGGTGTTACCCTCGCCATTGGCTCCTTGCTCATCCCCCGAATTCTGAGGTGATGTAGCAGGGACACCATTAGTGCCTGGTGCAGGCTCGACTTTCACAGGGTCACCGTGTTGTGCCCATGAGGGTATCAGTGGGCTTTGACCGTTTGGACCTGTTGTTGATGCTGATGTTCCCATCTATTTAGTTCCTTCTAGTTCTTTTATTATCGGGTTGAGCCACCGCTGCCTGGGTAATTCCTTTATAAAAGTGAGCAAATTGGTGCCACATTTTTTATCTTGCTTTGCTAGTAAGATGGCACCGTACATTCCCGCAGGCATTTCTCCCCAATCCCCGATAGCTTTGAAATTATCTATTAACCCGTCCATCACGGCTATGAACTCTTCTTTTGGCGTATTTTTAATCGCATCAGCATTCACTTTGCTGACTCTAACTTTCTGCTTCATTAGTTTTCCAAGAAGCTGTTGAGCAGCGCCAGACATTACCGAATTCACAACCCCCATTGGGATACTTTCACGGCTAAGATATGCAGCAGGCGTTAAATCTATATCAGTAAACCTGGGAGGGAGTTTTGACCACTTATCGATGAAGCTCAAATCTTGCTTCCACTCTTCCGGTAACTTTATGTCGTCAAATTTAATTTCGGGATTTTCTAAGTCAGATAATATTTCTGGAAACCCATTTTCCTTGTCAATTAGCTCATATAATTTATTGGTTGCTTGCGTTCCCAAGCACCTTTCAAACAGAACAAGCTTGGTAATAGTCTTCTCATCTAGCTGCATTCCCCTACGGTGGGCTGTTTTTTTACGCATTCTGATTTGGTTAAGCAGGCGCTTTACAATGCGAGGATTTCCATTGATGTTGGGAGATTCAGCAAGCAGAGGAGCTAGTTGCTCTGCAACAACGAATTTGCTTCTTAGTTCAGCTACTTCACGAACATCCTTACCAGCAAGTAGCTCATCAATCGTAATTTGAGGTTGCCTCCAGGACATTCTTAATGACTCTTCAAGTAAGCTCCTTAACTCTTCTAATATATCACTGTCGACACCGTGATCTTGTGCTATCAGAAGCATCAAATAAGCTCTGATTTCCAACAGTCCTGGTCTTGGTACGTGCACGGGTATCTGAATCAGTTTATCTAGATAATCAGTTTGGTGGCGTTGTGTTGCGCCCTTGTGGTACTCAGAAACTGCTAACCGAATCATATCCTCGTCAGCAGCAATTACGAACGCAGTATTAGGTAAGAATAAGAACAACCTTATCGCTTCAAGAGTGGAAATTGCATTAAATGGCGAGCAGCGATCCAAGTTGTCAACGTAGACAATTAACGGCTTATTAAAGTCTTTAAGTAGTTTAGAGTAGGCTTCACGAAACTCTTTAATTTCTTTGGGTGGTGACATTAACTTTTTAGGCTCAATAATGCCCTTTTGTTGCCTCCCTATTTCCCTTACTCCCTTGATACCATCCTCTAAATCTTCAGCACCTAATTCACCATCTTCACCGCCACTAAAAAAACCCATCAATCTTTGCATAGCGCCCATAGTAGGAACACCCGCCAACGCTGCGCCACCATCCATGAGCAGCCCCATCATACGTATTTTGTTTATGCGACCTGAAAACTCCCTTGCTTTATCAGTGAGGTTCTTATTGCCTTCAGCTTCTTCTATCAATTTAGAAGCAATAGTTTCGAGTAAAGCAGCCTTTGCATCGTCATACCCTTGATACAGCCATGCATCAAAATGAACTTGGATATAATCCTGACTTTTTCTTTCCAACGCTTTTTTGGTTAGCTCAAGTATTGTAGACTTACCCGCTCCCCAGTCGCCAAAGATACCTACGCTTATGGGTAAAAGATGCCTTTCAGTAATTAAATCCTTTATTGATTCAGCTGCTTCATTGAAGTTTAGATAGTCAATATCTGATTCTTTGTCCGGCCACATAATATTCCCTTTTGTTTTTATTATTCCCGAATAATGACGCTAATAAGAAATACTGAGGCTAGCAGTCATGCTGAAATCATTTTGTATCTGAAAGTCAGATTCGTCAATTTTGACTTCATTGTAGTTGTTAACTTCACTATTTGAACTGAAGGTAAAACTTAGTGGAGCTATCAATCTTTTAAGCCAACTCCTACTGTTCGTTCATTAGTAACTGTCTAACAACAATATCTGTAATTAGGTAGTTTATCTGACAGTTTCTGACTTATTTGACAAATTTCAAGGTGCCAGTTTAAAACGGATAACTAACCTTTTTCAGTAATTCTGCTTTTCATCACGACGATACTCCGAGTACATAAATTTGAATGAGGCCATGTCGCTAACCTCGTGTTAATGGTGTATATTTGGGACTCTGGGGCTCTGATTAGTCACGCAGCTAATATCCTCAATAGAGGGAAAAGGAATTTTCCGGTTTTGTGATGGCTTGCTAGGTAAGCTTTTGTCACCCCCCCTTAAAGTATACAAGTACACACTGGAGGGATGGTTTGTCCAACAAAATAAAAAACAAATATAGAAAGCAAACCGCTTTAGGTCACAGAAGATTTCATCAACAATTATTGCGAAAAAACTTAACGAAAGATCGTTACAGAGGACTTATCAAAATTAATGGCACGGTTTATCACAAAATCGAAGCCCCCGAAGTTCTTAGTATATATAGCAATGAGAGTGGGGAGTTCGAGAAAACACTCGACTTCAAAGAGCGCTTGGTGAGAAGCTTCAATCTGAAAGGTGAGACTCTGATTTCTTTTGAGTTTACTAAAAGCTTTGACGCTGCGGCTTTGTTACTTATCTATTCGGCGGTTGAACAGGCGACCTCTGAAACAACTAAAAACCAAGCAAAAGTTCGCTTAGCACATGAACCTAAGGTCAATATGCTGCTCAAGCGTTCAAATCTTAAGCGACTTTTAGAAGGACGGGAGCTTATAAGAGTCAGAGCAGACGACCAGCTTCTTCCTGTAATTAGCAGTGACAGTGCAGAGTATACCGAAGAGATTGTAGATTTCATAAAACTGAAAATTTACAACAATGATCTAACTGCAGATGACGAGTCTATTCTATCTGAGGCGGTTATGGAGGCTGTGGAGAATGTGTTAGTCCACGCTTATCCTGAACTTCAGGCCTCATCAAAGCCATTATCGCCGGGCGATACTATTAAAGGTCGGCAATGGTGGATGGTATGCGACGTAGTCAAAGATCAGCTTTACTTGGCGATTATGGATTCAGGTGTCGGCATCCCAGAGACAGTAAAATACAAAAACTGGTTCGAAAAAGCCTTCAGGGAGGAGTACCCTGAACTTTATCAAGAATTATACTCCCAGCTAGGCCGAGGTGAACGTCTACTTGAAAAACTAAATTATAAGCCAAATGTAACTGATGCTAACTTTATAAATATTTCTATGACTGGAGACTTATCGAGCATCGAGCAACAAGGCCGAGGCCAAGGCAGTAAGAGTATTAAGTCGCTAGTTGGTGAAAATGAAATGGGTAAACTATGGGTTTTTAGTGGGAAAGGGCTCTATTTATTTCGAAGCAATGATGACAAAGAGTTGTATAATCTACCTAAACCTATAAAAGGAACCCTCTTACAGTGGAACATAAAAATCAAATGAGTGAATGCACTATCAAAGTAGTTGATTGGCATGCCACACCTAAGTTCAGGTTTCGTAAGGAATATGAATTCTGTGGTGAAGCATTTAGAGACGATATACTCATTCCTGCTTTAAAGAGTTGTGAGCACGTCCACGTTGATCTAACAGGATATAACCGTTACGGGCCTAGCTTCATAGATGAGGCATTCGCAAACATAGTTCGTAATAAGGTGTTCAGTGCCGAATATTTGAGCGAACACTTAACATACTCTCACCAGCATCTAAAACGCGTTGTCGATAAAATCGATGAAAAGATAGAGAAAGCTAGATTGGAAGTAGAAGAAAGGAATGTCTGAAACAGATCAAAGCTTTTATATAAACTCTGTCGGATGGGTACTATCCTTAATTGGTTGGATAGTAATCTATGCTTTAAATGTAAAGACGTTAAATCGCGCTGAAATTTCGCGACAGCGAGAATCGATAAAGTCTCAAATCGTTGAGCTATTGGCTTGGCTCAAGGAGCTCCATTTCGGTTGTAAGTTAAAAAGTTATACGGATTACCATCTAGAAGAGATTATGGCAGCCAAAGTAAGCCAAATAGAGTTCCGCATTAACGCTTTTAATCAGTTCGTAGGTAAAGATCTATTCGAGACGGAGGAGCTAGCAAAGTTAGAAATTACCAGCTCTAACGTTCAAGCTTCTCAAAGAGAGCGTAAATATATGATTTATAGCGCGATTCTTGAGTCTTATGACCTGTTGGAGTATACCGAGATCAAATTTGATGAGTATATTAATTCTACAAATCAATTTATCCGCATCTATACCCGTTACAAAAATGAAATACATGGCATACTACTTGGCCTGAATTTACTTGCTTTGTGGTGGCTCAGTTGCTCAACGCTTTTGCCACCTTAATGGACATAACAGAT
>JABXHG010000252.1 GCA_013393545.1 Alteromonadaceae bacterium
TTACTATATCGTACGCAACCTCACCCCCACCATGAATCGACCACTAGCCTTTGTAAAATCCAACGTATATGTACAGATTAACAAATCCTACAAAAGATCCCGCACATAGTTTACTATCTAGCCACTATCGTGGATTAAAGCTAGCGTTCAATAAGTTTTGATCAGTGCCAGTGATTTAGCACGGATGATTTAACATTATGAGATTTAAGTATTGGAAACAGTTAAGAGAGATAAACCTCAATCGCCTTTTGCCTAGATCTTTCACTAACTTAGAGCTCGACCGGAAAATTACAGTGATTGGTGGCTTACTCGGTCTAATTTCTTTTACTTTTACTTTCTCTAAATGGTTCATAGAAGAGTCAGACCTATTTAAATCGCATCAGTTGAAAGCAAGTATCATCAGACCTCAAGAAACCCTTAGCCTCAATGCAGAGGATACTTTGGGAAATTTTATTATTTTCAAAAATTCAGGGGATTATCCAGAAATCGTGACCCGTGTAAGAGCGGAACTATATCTACCATTCAAAAACGTATCTCTGTATCCAAATAGAAACACACCGAATATTTTACCACTTCAGATCGATCATGATTACATTGTAGAGGAAGACGGTCGTATTGGTGAATTTCTTTTCAACGGCGGATATATCAACAAAGGATCATCACGGCTGCCACACTTTGTAGATTTACCAGATTATAAAAATATTCTGGCTTTTGGTGGTAAGCTAGATAAGGGTCGGTATGTTCTTGAAAGCTGCAACGAAAGTTTTGTGATTACAAATAAGACACCGCAAAATATAATCACCAAAGAAACACACTTTAAGTTTCCGAAAGAGGTTCTAGACACGATAAATGAACACTACTTTTTAGTTGAGTCTGGGGTTTACGATCAATCAGTTTTTAGTACTTTGTCGAATGAAGACTTTGAAGTTGAGTATTTTTTGGGAGAGTTAGTGATAGTAATAGAGTTCATTAATAGCGACGGTAAATTAGATAGGAGGCTGGTAGATGGTAGTAATGTTCATTTAATTGTATCAAAAAATAAAAAGCTACTGCATTTCTCTGACTGGTGGAATGGTTTTCCAGGGGAGTTTAAACTGGTTGCTGACTTAAGGAAGTCAGATTTACTACTAGGGAGAAAGTCTCAACTCCGTGCCAAGGTGGGTAAAGGAGCAGATTTTAACGATTACATTGTAACACTCTCAGATATGCCAGCTACCATGCCGACACCAGGCTTTTTTACGAATCAAAATAAAAGCCTATGCAAGCTAAACCAAATTTCTATGCCCCAATAGCCATCCCCATTTTACACTCATTAAACCGATTAAAAATCTAAAGCATTAGAGCTTACAGGGGCTTAGCGATTCATACGAGGTCAATCATACCCTCGTGGATAATAAGTTTTTTTACGCTTCGCTACGTTAACTAGCTCCACATTATGCACTTGAAGTTAAGCTGGATACAATTAGATCATCAGATAAAATCAACATGGCAAAACGGACCAGAGAAAACCTACTTAGAGCAATTCAAATGGATGCCAGTAAGCTCGAAAGCTAGCAAAGAATAAACGGTATGGCGCTAGTAATATGCGCCATATCAAATTTTTAAAGTTCGAGTTCAATGAAATCTCTGTCGACATCCTCTTGGGTGATTCCTATGTAACGCAACGTTACCGCCTCTGAACTGTGACGTAGCATTTTCATTACCCTGCCAATGTCGTTGGTGTTTTTGTATAGGTGATAGCCTCTGGTTTTACGCATCGAATGCGTTCCCAACTCGATATCAACCTCCTCGCCTATTGCCGCAAATGCTCGCGACACATATCAGCGACTTATGGGTTTCGCCGGTGTATTTTTGGACCGTTGGTTACGGTAAGACTGAAAGAGATAAATGTGGTCAGGATGATCAGAGCGAATACGATCGATGACCGCCCTCGCCTTTTCAGTGAGTTTAATTGTCGCTAGCTGCGACGTTTTGCCTTCAACTAGCAACAGCCAGTCTTGCTCAATATTTTCAAACTTGATGGATAGTAAATCTGAGATCCGCAACGCCAGATTCAGGCCAACATCCCAAACATCAGCAATTTGCTGCCCGTAGGTTCGTTTGAAAAGGTGGTTAATCAGTTTCACGGTATCCAGATCTTTAACCGATTGTACTTCGAACATAATCTAGTTACTTTTTTACCGTAAAACGTGATTTTGAGTACTTAAGGGGGTATAAAGGAGTAAATAACCGTTTTTGGTGGGATTGCTTGTTCCCATTTCGTTAATTTGGAAACCTAAACCTTAGGGTTAGTTAGCGAGCTTTTTTATGATGTAGGTTTCAAAATTATTAGAGAACGACTATGTTCATAAGTATTGATTGCGAGGATTTCTTCTCGTGCAACAACAGCTTGGGATAAACTGTTACTCTCGCCGTAAGCAGTCCGGTATCTGTAAGAACGTATCATTTCTTTTTTTTGCACTTTTGTTATTATCTTTTCAGTCTAACTACTGCTTTTAGCGCAACTTTAAAGGATATAGATAGCCAGAATGGAAGACTACCAAATACAGCCTCAATTGATGCGTTGGCTGATGAGAAGTTACTCATCCGAGTCTGTCCGGAGGGTCCCGAATATACCTGTAGCTCTTGGAAGCGATATAGGAGCAGTAAGGAAAGAAAATCAGGATCGAGCTGTAGTTCTACGAGCTCAAACAACTCCGAATAAGTTTTTTGTAGTAGCAGTTCTCTGCGATGGCATGGGAGGCATGGAGGCAGGGGCTACTTGTGCGGCACTGGCAACTTCATCATTCTTGGCTAGTTGCATTAAGAATCGTAAAATAGCTACACGTGAAAGGCTTGTTGCAGCGGTTACTGATGCCAATAACGCTGTGTACGAGAATTATCATGGGGATGGTGGTGCCACATTATCCGCTTTTATTATCGACAATACTGGTGAAAAGCTAGCGGTTAATGTGGGTGATAGTAGAATCTATACCTCAGAGGGAAAAGACCTTGAACAAATATCGGTCGACGATACGATTGCCGGTCAACTAGAGAAGCGAGAAAACGCATCTAGTCTAGACAGCAAACTACTGCAATTCGTTGGAATTGGCCCAGACATTGAACCTCATATTCTTGAGTTACCAAACTCGCTAGAGTTATCACGCATCCTGTTAACAAGCGATGGTGCACATTCCCTGAACTTCGACTCTTTTAACTCGCTCATTACTCAAGCTGCAGAGCCAGAAGTTTTGCTAAAACGTCTATTAATTACATCAAGGTGGTGTGGAGGAAGCGACAACGCTACAGGGATATTGTTCAAAGATATAATTCAACTTAATAACAATGGACATGATTTTCATAGTGGGACAGTATCGCTGTGGGATCCTTACGGAGAGCTTCAGTTAATCGGTATAGATCGCCAAGCTTCTATGGAGCCGCAAAAAACTGACGATGAAACTGAGAGCAAAGCGCCTGAAACCTCTGAAGAGAAACACGAGCAGCAAAGCACAAAAGAGAGCACAAAGCCTAGCAAAAAAAGAGGCAGAAGCTCAAGTAAAGAGACTAAGAAGAAGCCACAGTTAAGGATTGACTTCAATGATGACTGATTTATCTCTTCCAGATAGATACGAGCCGAAAGATAACTCGGCAAGTGGTGGCTTTAGTAACGTTCAGATTTGCCTTGATACTCACCTCCAAAGAGATGTCGCGGTGAAAACAATTAAAGATGCGAGCGAATCTGGGCGAATTCAGGATGAATTAAAAGCATTGATGCAACTAAGGTCCAAACACGTCGTTCAAGTATTCGACATAGCTAATTATGAAAATGACAAAACTGCAATAGTAATGGAGTACATTTCCGGATCTGATTTATTTAACTATGACTTAGACGCTTTTTCGCCAGAAGACTTTTTGAAGTTGTTGTGGCAACTATCCTCTGGAATAACCGATATCCACGCTGCGGGTATTATACACAGAGATTTGAAGCCAAATAATATGAAAATAGACGACGAGGGCATATTAAAAATTTTTGACTTTGGTCTTTCCAGAAACTCGGAAGATGCCAGTACAGTCGGCTTTAAAGGAACTATCGGCTTCGCTGCGCCTGAACAATTTACCAATGGCCATTTACAGTTCTCTGATGCTGTAGATGTCTATGCTTTTGGAGCTATTGCCCTATTTTTGTTAACTAATGACCTACCTGATGAACTTAAGTCTATTCCCCCAGAGGAACTGCTTGAGAGTGCCTTTGATAACACCCTTGTAGACCAATACCCAAAGATCAAAGAGTACCTAGTGAAATGTTTATCAATCGATCCTGTTGACCGCCCTAAAATAAGCGACGTTCATGAGCAATTAACTAAATTCCTTTTATACAACGAGCATCAGGCTTTAGCCGTAGCTGGCGTAAAATCCCATGTAATAGACAAAAACAAAAAAAAAGTAAGTGTAAAATCAGACAATATTGGAGCATTCGCAATAGAGTATGACGGCTTTGAGTTTCGCTTGGTGAATCCGCAAGGTGAAGTCTTTTTAAATAACTCTAAAGTAACTGGTACCTTAGTCCTGCCAGGTTCTTGTGTAGTAGCTTTGGGCGCTTCCCATCGTACACATTACGAGAGAAGTTACGTTACATTTGATATTTCAAATCCGGAGGTGTCTTTGTGAACGGCCCCCATGATATAGATGATGTTATCGGGAATAGATATAGGGTGAATAACTTTATTGGTGAAGGTGGTATGCAATATGTTTACCAAGCAGCTGATCTCATTCTAGACCGACTAGTTGCGTTAAAGACTCCTAAAGAGGGCTCAGCTGAAAAACGCTTTCACCGCAGCGCTATAGTAGCGGCAAGAGTAAACCATCCAAATGTGGCTAAAACTCTGGATTATATTTATACCGAAGAACGCCCTTACTTGGTTGAAGAACTTGTTCACGGTCAAGATCTGAAAGATGCCCTATTAACTGATGCCAATTACTTAGACCCTTTTCTGGTTGCGAAAATTGCACACCATTTTGCGAAGGGGTTAGCAGCGTCACACCACGCAAGTGTTATTCACCGTGACTTGAAGCCAACTAATGTAATGATAACAGGAGGCTTTAACATACTAGAGTTAAAGATAACTGACTTTGGTATTGCCAAAATGGCTGAAGAAGAAATAGCAGATGCCGCAAGTAAAGATATCACTAACAGTACATCTGCCACTGTAGTTGGTGCTCTCCCATACATGGCTCCGGAAGCCATAGAAACCCCTAGAGATGTAAGCTTAAAGGCGGATATTTGGTCTATGGGAGCAATGCTTTACGAGCTATTGACAGGACAAAAGCCATTCGGCGCAGGACTGAAGGCTGTTAGGCTAATCTCGGAAGGCAAATTTTTGCCTTTTCCTGATTTTGTAACTACTAATCCGCAATTTAAACACCTAGCCGAGGAATTGATTTCTTTAATCAAACATTGCCTCTTTGTTGTTCCAAGTGAGCGTCCCTCCGCTGATCAAGTCGTCGCAAAGTGCGAAACTTTATGCTACCCAGTAAGTGAGAGAGAATTAGGGAATATCAAAGACATACGCTATGACAAATGGGGCTTTATTACCCAACCCAACCAACAAGACACCTTTTATCATGTCGATTCAGTTTATGGAAAAAGACCGATTGTAGGCAGTCGAGTTATGTACTCAAAGTTTCCTGGTACTGGGGCGGATAGAGCACTACCCGTAGTGAAACTCAAGTAAGATTTATTGATGACTAGGTCTAGTGCGAGTTGATTATTCTCTGTTTCAACTACTACTCAAATTTTAAGCTTAAAGAATAAGCAATGTAATGAAGCCTACACATTTATGTTACAACTCAGCTCGTTCCTTTCGAGAGTTCAGTGTTTCAGTTTTCAAAATCGACCCGTTATGAGAGTATAACTGATCTAAAAGGATATGTAATTCATACGTCAGCTAAAATACTTGGATAATTCTTGTGGTTTTTGAATACTATGGTTTTCATGGATCAGACTTCGAAAACTTCGAAGGTATCCGCAGTGAAAACTTTAAAGAGAGCGAAAACGAAGATGAATGGTTAGGATATGGGGTGTACTTTTTTATCGAAGGCATTTCAGATCCTGAAGAGAACGCGGCTGAGTGGGCACGAAACCAAGCATTCCATAATGGTGTTTACACATACGAGAGATACGTTGTTTGTAAAGCCAAGATTCGATGTAGTAAAGTATTGGATGCAACAAATATTGAAGGGTTAAAGGCATATAATACCTTAAGAAACAAGATAATACAGAAGCATGACGAATATTTTCAGGCAAACAGGAAACTCCGAACTGATGACAGAGTAATGTGGAATCTAGTAGCACAAATGATGAGCTTGGATGCCGTAGTACACAATCTTTACATTAAAGATAGAGTACAAAGAATTAAGAGAATCAGTTCAAATGTTCCTAACACTACTGTCTTGTGTGTTAAGGTGCGGGATTGTATAGTTGATGAGACTATAGAAGCAGTAAGTGACGGAGGTGTAAAATGACAACACTACAAGAAATGTTAGACGATGCTCTAACCCGAATCGATTCAATGTCGGCAGAGGATTTTGAGGCTGAATGCATCAAAGCTGGGTATTCGCCTACTCGCAAAAAGAATTTTATTATGGCTGAAGAAACACAACTAGAAGAGACAGGTCAAATTTCCTATCGTCACAATTCATTTTTAGATGATAAAGAAGATACTGACTTTCTAATCGAACCGGCAAATGATGACCAGTTTTCCATAGCAGCTTAAATTTATGAAAATTCAGTTACGAAACACCCGTGTTGAAAACCTAAGCTTTGTAACCAATGATGAGGTTGCAAAAGATGAGTTTTCGTTAGGTGTAGCTAATGGCTACTCAGATAAAGAACCTAACGTTTTTTTAGTTAGATTTGATGTGAAAGTTAAATCTGAACACGGTTACGAGCTAAAAATGGATTATGAAGCCGAGTTTGCGACGGATGAGGACATTTCACAAGAGTTTAAAGAGTCTCACTTCCCGGTTGTTAACGCTCCAGCCATTGCATACCCTTATATGCGTAGCTTCGTAAGCTTATTGACTTTGAACGGTGGGTATGAAGTCTTGATTTTACCTACAGTAAACTTCCAAGAAATGGCCAAACGCCAAAAAGGGAAGCAATGAAAATGGTTTAGGCCATTGCTCGCCTCAACTAATTGGCGGTTCTTTTTTCCAATTAAAAGTCAGCGTAAACTTCTTCCGACTTTAAAATAATATTGCCCCACCACTCCATCATCTCAATCCGTTCATCCCAATATTCCGCCTTGTGCGAATAAGCGCCCTTCACTTTGTTCTGTTCAACGTGTGCTAATTGCCGCTCAATAGCGTCAGACCTGAACTTTCGGTCACTCTCATGCAGCGTTGACGACGCCATGGTTCTAAAGCCATGTGGCACCGCCTTCTCTTTCAAACGACCATCCGGGTAATGAGCATTATCCTGGTACTTGAGGTAGGTCTTTGCAATTTTGCCGTCCTTGGTATCTTTCGCCTTAGGAAAGTAGCCCATTTTGAACATGGCCTGCCGCATCGTGTTGTCTGACATAGGCTCATCGGGCTTAGTTTCAGACGGGAATAACAGTTCATAGTGGCCGGTAATGCGTTTGATGCGTTTAATGACATCAAGAGCCTGGGCTGATAACGGTACGTCATGTGGCCGCTTCATTTTCATACGCTCTGCAGGAATCGACCAAACCTTGCTATCAAGATCAAACTCCTCCCAACGAGCGCCTCTAAGCTCCCCTGAACGCACAAACGTTAGAATCAGTAACTCAATAGCCAGAGCCGTCAATTCCCTGCCCGTCTGCGTATAGTTAGCTAGATCCTGCATGAAAAATGGCAGGTTCTTGATATCCAGAGCTTCACGGTGAACAACCGGTTTGGAAATTACTTTAACGGGTCGCAGCAAACGAATGTCGACATCGTCTTCCAGTGAATATTGATCGACGACGTATTCAAATAAACGCTGTGTATCGTCCGCTATGCGTTTGGCGGTTTCATGGTGACCCTTCGCCTCAACATTCTCAATTAAACGTCTGATATCCTCTTTACGGACGTCAGTGATCAGCTTGTCACCCAGTTTTTTAAGGATGCCGTTTTCGAGACGCTTCCATACCCTTGCCTTGTGATCTTCCGACCAGGTTCGAGCTGTGGCCTGGGATTGGTACTCAAGCCATTTAGCCGCATAAAACCGTAAACTGTTATCATTCGTATTCGTTGATTTTATATCACCAGGATCGACACCATCTGCCAACAGGGCCTTGGCTTTGATAGTCGCATCTTTTGCTTGCTTGAGAGTTACATTGGGGAATACACCCAGCGCCAGCGTTTTCTGCTTCTTATTGAAGCGATATTTCAAACGCCAATATTTACCGCCCTGCTTTCTTACCAGGAGTCTTAAACCGGTGCCACCTGCTACCCGATACCATTCATCACGGTCAGAGGGTTCAAGGTGTTCAACATGCTTGTGCGTTGATATGACTAGCTTATCGTCAGACATGGTGCTACATCCGTATAACCGAATTGAGATAGCACCAAAAGTAGCACCACTTAGTATCGATTTGCAACGATTTAATGTAGACAGAGGTAATCAGGATTTACCTTGAAAGCCAGTAAAACCAATGGCTCGCGGCATTTAATAGACTTTGAAATAATCGGAATTGGTGCCCGGG
>JABXHG010000253.1 GCA_013393545.1 Alteromonadaceae bacterium
CAGCACATGATTTACCGCATTTTAAAGACTCTCACGGAGTTGGTTTAATAGGCAGCGGACTGCTTCGGAAATTTGATGTCCATTTTAATTACGAGGAAGGCACTATTACGCTGGTAAAAAACAAGCTGTTTAGTAATCAAACTTATATCGACCGCAGTGGCTTGGTAATGGAACCACACCGGCTGGGAGGCCTGATAGAACAGGTGGCAGAAAATTCTCATGCAGCAGAACTTGGCATTACTGCACCAGCGATAATGAATGAAATTAACGGCAAAAAAATAACTGAAGATAACTTTGATAAGCTGCGCGCGTTATTAAGCAGTGACGAGCCATTTGTAAACCTATGCTGGCAAGCAAATGACCGAACAGAATGCGGTAATTTAAAGCTGGAAGATCGCATCTAGTTATAACTGACTTCAGCTTTTACTATAGGAAGTTTAGAGCGTCCTAATTGACGCTCTTATTAGCTTTTACCTTGCTCATAAAACCGTTGTCACTAGTTACTACTCCGACACCCTCTGCTACGACATTTGCAAATCTTTCATCAACAGGCTTGTGCTTGGACCAAAGATAGACTTCCGTTCCATGCTCTTGAAGTCTGGCCGCTAATCTCTTTGGATATCCCCAAAAGTACTTTGCCTTCGACGGCGGAATCAGGAGCGTTGTGTTCTTACATGATTCAGGCACGATGCCAGCCCACCCCAGCAGCAAGTAGTCAACTCCGCAGCTTCTAACGCCGTCAACACTTACTACCGGGATTAATGAATCTGCTTTTCGAAACCAGTTAATGCCTTTTGAGGAGGTGATCACCAAAACATCTTGAGCATGAGTAAAAGGTTTACTGGCAAGGTAACGATATAGAACATCAAATGAGTGCTCATCGTTATCTTTTAAATTTAACCAGAATTCATGTTCTGGAAACCGGCTAACGAACTCATCTAATTTAGAAATTCTAAAGCCTAACCCTCGAAAAGGAAATGTTGCACCGTCATCAAACGTATAACCAAATCCAGCATCAACTTTCTGTAAATCACGGAACAAGGTTTTATTTATCTGACCGCTGGCATTGGTCGCACAATCTAAAGTCCAATCGTGAAATACGACCAGTTGATCATCTAGTGTCCGGTGCACGTTAAGATGAAGAACATCGGTTCCGGCTTGAACGGATGCAGAGGCTGCTTCTAGAGCGTTCTCAACTGTACCGACTTCAGAATCCAGCAAAGACTTTGCGGTACAACCTGTCTCATTCAATTTGCTATAATTTACCGAGCCTCCCCCTGCACGGTAAGCAACGACCTCCCCCTCTCTCTTTAGACTAGGAACAAACAAGTACGCGTTAGAAATGCCAGCTATAACTATCAATAGAATAAGAAGCGACAAAGTAATTATAATTTTTTTCACAGTATTTCCTTACTGCGGAGTGCTAATGCCGCACTCACGGGATTCTTAGATGCAGCGCTTGGTTAAGCGCTTCTCACCGTTAGTTTCTGCCAAATTTCCAACCATCTTTTTTCAGCTATGCGCTTTCTAAAATCAACTGGCTTGGGCCTCTTGTTATTCAGCGTAATGGAGTAATTAAATAGAAGCTCGACGCCGAAAGGGGCAACAATGGTGACCTCCCCATTATCATCCAACCTAGCTCCGACAGCTGTTTCCACTTCAATCCAGTAACTCATAGCGTTTGAAGCTGACGTATATGGTTTATCCAAGTTCCGCTCATGCATTCTCGCTTGATTCTTTACCGACCAGGGAAAATCAGAAATGCCGTTGAGCTTCTCTTCTATACCGCGATCTCTAGTCTTGGCGATATCTTTCGGATCGAAGTAGATTAAATCTATATCGTTAAGCGGCGTTGCAGATGAAAAATTATGCATCTTGTCCCAGGCGAGGTTGCGGACAAAGCCTGCAGCGAGACACCAGTCCGGCAGACGCTTATAGTGTGCATACGTACTTAGTAACTCGACCAATTACTGACGACATTCTGCAACGCACCGATAACGCTAATTTTAATTTCGTTATGTAACTGACATTAAACGAATTAAAACGGCAATTCAAACACATACCCACGAACGGCTTCCCAGTACCTACTCTTAATACACCTTGCTCGACTACTAGCCCAAGTTCCTGTTAAAAACAGTACGGTTGCCGTTGCAGGCTAGTTTACCGTTTATTCTGTCCTGCGCTCTCCCGTTATCCATGCTTTTATCTCTTTATACATTAGGCCTTGCGAAAACGGTAAACCGTGGTAATCATCATAAATAACCAGCTTATGGGGATGACTAATATCGGATAACTTATCCGCTAAGATCTTTGCTTGCTCCACCGAAACCCTTTCATCCTTGGCTCCGTGAAGTATGAGGATAGGTAATTCATCAGGCAGCTCATCTAACCAATAAACTACTGAGCGCTTCCTTAATTCCGACTCTTTGTTACTCGTGAAACTGGGGACTCTATAATCGAAGACCTTTTCCATTTCAGGCCTTTCTTCAAGTGTTTTGAATAAATCCGAGGGGGCACCAAGAACCGTCAATGATTTTATATTGCTCAGTTCTTTTAGTGATATAAAAGCCGACATTGCTCCCCGACTAAACCCAACCATATGAATTTGGTTTTCATCTACGTATGGTAACTGAGAGGCTAGCCGAACAATATTAATAACGTCTTTCACATCGCTTCCGCCAAACTCATCAACACTCTCGCCCGGTCCATCAGTTAACTCCATTCCACCTCTGTATTGAGTGGCTAAAACAGCAACTCCCATTTCTGCTATAGGTTTCAAATGCAGGAAAATACTGGAGTAGTTTAGAGACCCAAAGCGGCCATTACCTCCCCGATTGAAAATGACCACGGGAACTTTCTCGTCGTTCTCGATTTTCGGAGTTAACAGTATTCCGCCAACAGGATACTGGCCGCTTTGGTAGACAATGACCTTACAGGTAAAATTAGCTTTTAAATCCAGGAACTCTTTTTTGTTTATTCTTGAGTGCTTGGCCTCTTCATAAGTATCCCCGAGGCACTTTTTTTCTCTAAGAATATCGCCAGATTCATTCGCCAATGAGCTGTCTGAAAATATTAACGGAATAAATATTAAAGCTAATTTTGTGATGTTCCCTATCATATTTCAGTCTCAGATTGCCATAATTAAAGTGTTATTCGCGTGATAGCGATGGAATGTTATCTGACTCAAAATATTGTTATTAGTTCTTTTATAACTAACTATATAAATTTATAGCAAATAGCAGCGGTGATGACATCAAGTTCTAATTATTGTTAAATTAACGATAAAAAGTACAAGGATAGACAAGCTATGAGTAAACGACCGATTTGCCCTGAGTGCAACGAGAGCATGACGTTCCTGCAAAGCTTTAAAAACATTAACCCGTGGAACTACAAATGCCCAAACTGTAAAAAGAAAATTGTCGCCCCGAAGCTTTGGAAGAGCATCACAATAGCCTGTTTCATTATGGGCTTCTGTGCGGGTATATTTGCATCATACAAAGAAGAACAAGGTGCCTGGACGGCTAATACCAGTTGGCTATTCTTCGGCCTCTGTCTTTTGGTATTGATTCCGATAACCACCATTATATGGACTCGCCTAAAGTTCAAATCGCTAAGCGACAAATGCGAACAATAGATATTAACCGATAGTTTGGACTTAAATTTGTCATAATAATCATATACCTTACAATTTCATTTTAATTTCTGACACAGGATGTTAAGAATGCCCTCCTCTAATTTTACGTTTAGATTAGTACCCGTTTTGTTTTCCATTACTTTGTTTGCTGGGTGTGCATCAGCTCCGGACAACACAGTAAATGAACCATCAATCAATTCATCCGCTCCGACCTTAGATGAACCAAGATATGGTCACGCCGCAGTAACTGATGATGAAAGTATCTATATCATTGGTGGTGCAAATAAAAGCGGATTTCTATCCAGTATAGAAATTATCGATCCTAAAACTAAGGAAACGACAGTTCTGCAAGATAAAATAATACCTCGCCGCTATTTAACCGCAGTGTGGGATGGAAAAGAATCGATTTATATATTTGGCGGTATCAGCCAACAGGACGGTGGTTTTTGGCAAGAAAAAACAGTAGAAATTTTTAATACGCGCACACAAAAAGTAACAACCACCACACCCATGCGAGTGCCCCGCCGGTTTAACAGCGCCGTACTATTAAACGATAAAATTTACGTATTGGGCGGCTCTGTTTACTATCCAAAAGCAGTTGAAAGAGGATATGATTTACGCGCTACATCGCTAGTAACCGCCTTTGATATAAACACTAAAAAGTGGTCTCGAGTAGCCAACTTACCTGCGGCCAGAAGCACACGAGCATTCACCACTGGCGAGCAAGTTTGTGCTGTAGGCGGTTACGACGGCTTTCATAAATGGTCTGTATTTGATTGCTACGACCCAACCACCGGAAAATGGCAGTTAATGCCGGATGCCCCCACGGCCATAAGTGCTCATTCAGTGGCTGTTCACAATGACAAGCTATACGTTTTTGGTGATTACGATAACCTTGATCAGGTCTTGATATACGACTTTTCAGAGAATACCTGGTCAAATATTAACATCCCCTATCGCGCGAGTCGTCATAACGCCACTGTTGTATTTGGCAACGAAGCATTTGTTATTGGCGGTAATACCGGTGGTTCGGGTCCATTCTTAGATGATATTCAGGTGTTTTCATTACCGTTGCGATAAAATTATACTGGTTCGTTAATACTGATTCGTCTAAAAAATAAGATCAAAGCTCAAATGAGCTTTGATCTTACAGATGTCAGCAATTTTCCAGACAACAGAAAATATCTCTATGACAAATGCAAATTTCCTTACTTAAGCCCTCTTCCCCAAGCCTCTTTCGTTTTCTAGCAAAACTTTTAACCAGATTTTATCGTACTGCTAAATACATTCAATAATTTGAGGCAGTCATTAATGCTTGGACTTTTTAAGTCAGACCCTACGAAGAAAATGCGCAAAGAACTAAAGCAGCTGCAAGAAAAAGCCATGGAAATGCAGCGTAACGGAAACATTCGCGATAGTTCGCATATCAGCCAACAAGCAGACGAACTCTGGAACAAGATTCAGGCGTTGGAAAGCCAGAATAAATAAGGTTATGGGTTGCTAACTGGCAACCCACTTTTCGCCTACCGTCCTTCCAGCAATAGCTTAAACCACTCTTCGTTCTCATTGCTGGTCACCTGTTCTAAGTGTTCTAGAAGTTGTTCAGTCTCGGTTACGGGTTCTGTCATATACCAATGCAGTAACTGCTCAAATTTCTCCTCACCAATTCTGTCTTTTAACTTTTTCAACATAAGCGGGCCAAGGCCGTAATTCACTTTGAAAGAAGCTCGTTGTTCAGTGTCAGCACGCCAGACATAGCTCTGCCCTTTTGCACGTGCTTTCCACTCAGCCAGTATTTGCGCGTATGCCTCAACGCCAAAACTTGATTTCACCTCTTGGGCAGCCACGTATTCGGCAAAGGACTCCATCATCCAGTAATCATGCGACATGGCATCGCCAAATGCTGTCCAGTTATGAGAAAGCTCGTGACAAATATAGTGATAACTCTGTTGCTTTGATTGCAGCCGTTGGCTACTGACTGACAAATAATTTCCGCGCGCGAAGCTGGGGCCGTCACGATCTAAAATCACTAATGTAGCTGACTCCAATTTGTCTTCCTGACCATATTTTTGGTTCAACGAGGCCTGACAGCTACTACCTAATGCTGCCAGTGGTCTGGCGTGCTCTTCATTTGCTTTGTCATAAACAACAGAGAAACTCCCGTCGTTGTACTCGCTACCGCTTGAAGTCGCGTAAAAAGACACATCAATCCAGCCTTTTGTGCTCTTTAGTCTGTATTGGTTGCCATTCTGAACAACAGTTCCGGGGCCATACATCTTCCAATCAGACGGTAATTTCACTTCAAGTTCGCCCTGCATAGGTGTTGCGAAATTCGTATAGAACGGGTGCCAGGCAGAATCTATACTCAGATGAATACCGTGCTCAGTAATAAAGTTGCCATGCCCACCGGTATTGTCGACTACACCAGCATAAGAAAGCGTAATTTCGTGTGTTTTTGAGGGTTCTTCAAAGGCCAAAGCAATTTCGTTCCATGGCGGTACTTTTTCCGAAGGATTAACCGAGTATCCTTTTAAGCCTTCACCTGAAATATCAGCAATAGTAAAACTCTTATTGAGAAATAACCGAGCCTCATTACTCGTTAAAGCCGACGCCGGAATCGTTAACTCTGTCGTTACTTTCAACTCCCCAGACTCAATATCAAACTCGGCTGAGGTATCGTATTGCGCGAAGTTTCCCGGGCTCTGGACAATAGCGGCACCTGGCAGAAGAAATAAAATAGAGAGCAAAAAGGCTATTCTCATGTTCGTTCCCTGTGTATTATTTGTGCCTTACACTAGCAGTCCCGGTCAGGTTTCTCACTAACCTATTTGTTACAAAATATTGGCTTCTGAAATCTATGCACCCACTCCCCATTAATAATATCTAAAACAAACTTGCAAATAGTAATAATTCTCATTATGATCTTCCCCGCAATTACTTAAGCACTCTTAAGTTTTGCTTTTACAGGTCTTTGCTTTTCCTCTCTCTGGAAGTGCAAATTTGTTCCCTAGCTTCGGCTAGGGAACTTTTTTTACTAAGGCCACCTTCAACACACTCCAAAGCCCGCACACCACTGTATACAAATAAACTGAAAACTTATTTTAGCTTTATATTGAAACGCAAATCATTCTCATTTATGATCCTCCTCCGACATTTCACGGGGGTATCAATGAAACTGACAAAATGCTTTATCGCACTGACTCTGGCCGGTATGACAAGCACACCACTACTGGCACAAGAGACACAAACAACAAAACCTGACACAACTGAGGCTCACGAGAACATTGAGCACATTAACGTTAAGGGTCGTGCCCAAACGCTATACCGTCAGGACTCAAGCAGTGTTGCTACACGCACGAATACGCCCATTGAAGAAATTCCACAAAGCGTTCAGGTGCTGACCGAAGAACTCATGAAAGATCAGGCCGCCCGCCAAATAACCGATTTGTACCGCAGTATTAGTGGTGTGAATTCATTCAGTTACTCCACCATTACCTTCCGCGGTTTCCGTCAGGATGACATTTTCTATGACGGTGTTCGCGGTGACCCCTTTAACGGATTCGCCGTTCCGCAGTTATTCAACATTGGACAAATTCAGGTATTAAAAGGGCCTAGTGGCGCCATGTTCGGTAGCGGCCAGCCCGGCGGCGTTATCAACTATGTGACTAAAAAGCCAACAGCAACAGCGGAGCGTTCCATTGAGCTGGGGCTCGGAAATTACGACTACAAACGCGGCTCTGTTGAACTAAGCGGTCCGCTCACAGAAGATGCTTCTCAGCGTTATCGCGCTGGTTACTACTACGACAACGAAAAACCGTTTCGCTATAACACCGAGCAAACC
>JABXHG010000254.1 GCA_013393545.1 Alteromonadaceae bacterium
TCTATAATTATTATAGTTCTTGCTTGTTCTTCTATACTTACATTCTCCATATTACTAGGCTCTCTAACTAAAAATATAATACCATTAAATTTGGATTCAATATTTAGTTTTTTAATATTATTAACTTAGAGTGGTGGGTAACTAAAATTTCCTTCAGGAATTAGCACAATGGGTAATTTCAAAGATACACAGCTAAAGGCGCTAGCTAAGAAGAAGATTGGGCGTCACCACGATGGTGATGGCTTATATTTTGTTGTTCCAAAGTCGGTGAGAAAGAATGAAGACGGAAGTGGCAAAGTAGAGGCGCCAGGAAAGCCATACTGGATGCTTCGGTTCACGTATAATAAAAAGCGGCATGAAATGACTCTTGGTCGCTACCCTGACTTATCGGCAGCTGAAGCCAGACTGGAAGCCGCTCTTAAAAAGCGGCAGGTAAGAGAGGGCCAAAATCCGATTGCTTTAAAGAAACGCGCTGAAGAAGAGGAAATTAAAACTGTAGATGATCTGTTCAAGGATTGGCACGAAGAAAATAAAACCCGATTGAAGCATTGGAAAATTCCTGAGAGGGTCTACCAGAAGGATATCTCCCCTCATATTGGAACACTAAACGTTGACCAAGTTACTGCCCGTGATATCCGCCGAGTAATTAAGACAATCAATGACTCTGGGCGTCCGACTATCTCCAACGATGCCCTCTTGTATTGTAAGCAGCTATTCAACCACGGCATCAAGATCGATGTAGTAGGGGCTAATCCAGCGAGTGCATTTCAGGTGACAGATGCAGGTGGAATCGAGAAGAGTCGAGATAGAGCATTGACACTAGAGGAAGTTAGGTTAGCTTTTAAAACCTTCCGCGAGAATCAGCATATCTTTACCCGCGACAATTATCTGGCGTGTGCTTTGTTGGTCTTGTTGGGAGTTCGTAAGTCCGAGTTATGTGAAGCTAAGTGGAATGAATTTGATCTGGATAAGGCGTTCTGGGAGCTACCTAAAGAGAGAAGTAAGTCGGGGGTTGGTTTAACCATTCCCTTACCAGATCTGGCCTTAGAAATGTTTACAGAGCTTAAGACACGCTCGGCAGGCTCTGAATACGTTTTGCCAAGTAGAAGGCAGGCTAAACGGCCACACATGGGGCCTGACACTCTTAACCGTGCGATTGGAAAGATGTTTGGTTATGAGCCAGGCAAAAATACCAATCCTCCTAACCTGATGGGCGATATGGACTACTTCAGAGTGCATGATTTACGCAGGACATGCCGAACACTCTTGGCTAGTATTGGAGTGCCTGGGCACGTTGCTGAACGGTGCTTAAATCATAAGCTTAAAGGTGTAGAGGGTATTTACGACCAATATGATTATTTTGACGAGCGAAGAAAAGCGTTTAATCAACTGTCTAGAACACTTACTCATTTACTTTAGAAACGAAGTAGGTGTTAACGACTATCTAACACCTACTTCCATGCAGCTTACCGACCGAAAATCATATCGTTCAGTATTTCAGGCATATAACGATTTTTTTGCGTTTGACTTTGAAAACCCAATAGCTGATAAACATTACCGCCAATTCCTGGGATTACCTCATTCGTCTCGGGATCTCTTTCGACATCAGTGGCGAAATATTCATAGTCAAACTTCTGTGAAATTCCTGGGGGGAACTCACGAGCCAATTTAGTTGTTGCATCTTTGTGCATCACAGGAGCTACAACGTAAATAGATCGAGGAGACATATTTTCAATAAGTGCTGTTAAATTAGTTTTAACCACACATGAACCTGATATGACTGATTTAGTAACAATCAGGTTGTCAGCTGCCTCCGCTCCCTTCTCAATAAATTTTCTCAGTATAGGGGCCGTGCTTTCTCCACCTTTCACTGGCTGGGAATGGAAGTTCCAAAAGCATGCTATTTTTAGGTCTTTAACTCGGCTTCGTAAGACCTCGATAAGGCCCTTAGATAAGAAGTCCGCATCTTCTGCAGTTGAGACGATACAATAACTCTCGTCTGGGTTTAATTTACTTAGTAGCGTCTCAGCCAAATACTTACCAAGACAGTACATAGAGTCGCGGTATTCGCTAACGCTCACGCTTGGAGCAATTAGCTTATCAAGGTAGGAGTTAATATCTCCCCTACCTTTATACTTGTATTCTCTGCCGCTAATCATAGTAAGATCCCCAATGAGTATAAGTCTTTGAAAGTATTCGGTTTGCTTTCTAAGACTCTTGTCGTGAACTCGACGAAGGCCTCGTTAGAACTAAAATCAACGAAACCTTCTAAAGTTCCTTTACCATAACTGTATTCGTAAATCAAGTTATTATCAAGTATTCTGTACGAAAATCCGTCGATTTCACTTAATATTTTTTCAACTTCGAAGTCTATCACGAGAGGCTCTTCTCCAGAACGTAAAAATTGAGGTTTGATTGCTTTTATCTTTTTAATTAGTGAACCGACATCGCTGAAGTAGCCTTTGTAGTCACTCCAAACTCCTTTCATAACTGTGTGCAGGTGTGAAAGCTTATCAGCTTCATCTATTGTAGAGATTTTTGATAGGACCGCTTTCAATTCATGGTCATCCAATAGTGCTTGGTTAAGATAGAGGAAGTCCTTGAAGTGTACGCACTCAGTATGTTCAGAAATTCTCGTAGGAATATTATCAGCAAGTTTGCGGTGGGTCTGTTCAGAGCTTACTGCCAATATGGTTTTCGAATTCTCAACTCCGGCCGCCTTGTCTAACAGATAATGAAACATAAAGTCTGTTTCGATTGGGTGCTTGCTAGCGCTCCAAGAAACGTTGGCGCTATTTTTAAGCTGAAAGCTTTCTCGTGAATTTGTTCTTGGGTTATAAATCATGTAATCATCCACAAAACATGGAACTTGTGAGGATACTTGAAGATCTGCTGATGCTTCTCCTGAAATAACCTGATATATGCATTCCGCGAGTTTGAACACAGCAAAGTTATCTTCGTATCTCGAGCCGTCTTCATTGCTCTTCCCGCCTTTTAGCTTGTTTTTGAGGTACTGCGCCTCTTTTTCACCAAGGATGGCTTCTGCCTGTCTAATAGCTTCGTCGGAATCCATAAAGTTGCTTCCTTTCTGTTTTATATTGACTTGGAATTTACTTTTAGATAGTGAGAATCTGTAAACTAACTTATTCCAAAGTCGAAAAATAAATGTTTCCCGTTGCCTTATAAATGAGTTTTGTCGTACAAAAACGGCCTTGAAATAAGAATCCAGGAAGTTTGGCCTAAAATTTTTATTTTTTATCAAGCTCTACATCAACTTTATCAGTCACTTCGAAGCCGCACGAAAGTGCGATGTTTTTAAAAATTCTATCGCAACTTATGTTGAATAAAAGCTCGCGAGTTATAAAGGTATAAAACGTTTTCTCTATACCAATAACATTGAGAATCAATGCGTTTAGTTTAATGACTCTTCTAAAGCTTTTCTAGGGATACTTAGTACGCTAACGTTGGTTTGGCTTTTATGGAAAGCAGTTCATCAGGGTTCTACCCAGATTTTACGGACCCTTCAAAGAAAAGATGAAGTAAATTAGTTTTTTATAGCAGGAGTGGATGCGCGACCGGCTAAATTTGACTTAACAACAACCACCCCCCACCAAGGTAAAGCACAGTAATAAGTACGCTTTCCAAACCAATACGGCCGGGACCTTCGCGTTCACGTCGAATGAGCCCCATTATTAAAATAGCGGACATTAACAGCGTCAGGCATACCCAGAACAAGGTACCGTCGGTCATGGTGTGATAAATCGACCCGTCGCGGTAGGCAATATCTGATGCGGCGGTAAATAGGGTGTCAAACGCGTTGCCACCAATAATGCCGCCTACTGCCAGGGTTAAGGCGCCACGTCGGACGGCTGCGACTGAAGTGACCAGTTCAGGAATTGAGGTGCTAATGGCTGTTAGCATAACGCCCACTACGGTTTGAGTAAGCCCTGTCTCTGCCGCAATAATGGTTGCTGAAGGCTCCAGCATATAACCGGCAAATCCGAGCATGACGAACAGGACAAAGAACTCGCTGGTCAGTCTCATCATTGATGGCATTTGGCTTATATCATCCGGCTTGTCTTCACGCGTTTCACGGGTTTTGGTCGGCGCCCACATTGGCGTACTGTGTGCCCGGTGCACAAGGTGAATACCGTAGATATAAACAAGAAACAGTATGGGCGTGACAGGGTGTAGCCCCCAGACGGCGACATTAGGTAACAGCGGAGTCATAAGAATAAGTGAGAGCAGGACAATAAGCAGTGCGTTTTGCATCATGTTTGGAACCGATGCTGCTGCATGCTCAAGATTCGCGCGTCGGTAGACCATATCGGCCACAGCCAGGAAGAAGGTTTGTACCGCAATACCGCCCAGGGCATTGCTCATTGCCAACTCTGCATTACCGTTCCAGGCGGCGGTAACGGACAACACAGAGCCGCCAATTGACGTAGTACCGCCAAGTAACACCGCGCCTGCTGCGGCTTCACCGATACCGGTACGGTCAGCAAGCTGGTCGACAATACGTGTAATACGGGTTCCGGCAATAGCGATAACCAGAGCGCAAACCCCAAATACCGCCAGCCCTTGAAATAACGTCCAGTTATCAGGGTTTAACAAATACCAAAGCCCCTTATGACGACTGATAAAATGAGTATAGCTAGCTGAGTAGGCGGGTCAAACGTGTATATTTAACTCACCGGTTTCTTTTAGGTGGTTAACCGCGAACCATGAGCAGAGCGCATAACGGCTGATTAATATAATAATTTGCGCGCCCGATGCGCTGTTTTTGCAAAAAGCCGTGCTCGACGAGTTGCTCTAGGTATTTAGTCGCCGTAATGCGAGTAACCCCAAGTTCATCAATGACAAATTCGATTTTGGTGTAGGGGTGGTGAAACATATTGTTGAGCAGATCTTGCCGGTAGATCTTAGGCAACTGATCTCGCATGCGGTGTTTTACGTCTGTCATCAACACCTTCATTTCTGAAATTAATGCGATTGTGTTTTTAGCTGTATCAATTACACCGTCTAGAATATAAAGAAGCCAGGGCTCCCAGTTTCCCGTTTCTCGCACACTTTGGAGTTGCTGGTAGTAGTCTGCTTTATGCTGTGTGATGAAGCGGCTCAGATAAAGCACCGGAAGATTAAGTAAATCCTTTGCTACTAGATACAAAATATTGACGATACGACCTGTCCGGCCATTGCCATCGTAAAACGGATAAATACTTTCGAATTGATGATGGATAATTGCCATTTTTACCAGTGGATCGGCATCGCAGAGCTCGTCGTCATTGATGTATTGAACAAGGTTGTCCATCAACGAGGAGATTTCATCAGCTTTTTGTGGTGGTGTGTAAACTATTTTGCCAGTGTTTACATTTTTGAGTTCGGTTCCGGGTAAACGACGCAATCCTGCGTTGTTATGCTCAAGATGTTGTTGTACGACGAGAATATCATGCAAACGAATAGTCTTTGTTTTTCGCACGGTTGCGAAAGCTTGTTTCAAAGCAATAGCGTAATCCTGAACTTCTTTAGTGGCAGGATTAACCAGCGCATCCTCAAAAAGGTTCGCTTTATAGAGTTCGTCATGAGTGGTTACAATGTTTTCAACTTCAGAGCTATCTTTTGCTTCTTGAAGTGAGAGCGTATTAATAAGAATTGCTTCATTGGGAATACTGGCCGCAATACCTTTAAGTTCAGCCAGAAAACGATGGGCTTCTGCTGTTCTTTTGAGCACTGTTCGTGTTTCCCATTGCTCAATGTTTTCCAACGGAAGAAACGGTGGCGAAGCTGGCATATAGATTTTGGCCTTTTCTGTGTATTTGAGTCGGGATTTATAAAAATAAATCAAAAATATAATAAATTGTTAAAATTAAAAAAAATTTAAAAAGGGTGACTTGTAGATGATTGTAGTGATGATAAAAGCTTTGAATACATAAAAGAAATAGCAAAAAAAAATATTAATGTAAAGGGAATTAGATTAAAAGAGAACGCAGGACAACAGAATGCTATATTATGTGGCTTTAGACATTCTATTGGTGACATTGTAATAACTATGGATGATGATTTACAACATTTGCCTGAGGAGATTCCAAAGTTATTAGATGAAATTAATAAGGGATATGATGTAGTATATGGAATTCCTCATATAAAGCAACATAGATTTTATAGAAACATTGGGTCTAAGTTTACGGAGTATCTATTTAGATATGTATTGGGCAAGCCAAAAGACTTCAGGATAAGTAGTTTTAGAGCAATAAGGCGAGGTATAGTAAATAAAATAAACAGATATCAAGGGAAATTTGTTTATATATCTGCGTCTATGCTCAAATATACTAAAAGTATAACAAATGTGATAGTTGTACATAGCTTAAGAAAATATGGGAAATCTAATTATAATTTCTTTAAGTTAATGAAATTATTTTTAAAGCTATATATATATTATTCCAATTCATTTGTAACAAGACTATTTATCAAAAAAGGAGAACAATATATTATAGAGGAGAAATATTTATGAGACTTTTAATACTTGGTGGAGGAAGTTGTCAAATCAATTCTATATTGAAGGCCAAAAGCAAAGGTGTAGAAGTTATAGTATCTGACTACTATGATGATGCAGTGGGGAAAGAATATAGTGATTTTGGTGAATTAGTAAGTACCTTTGATGCCAAAGGAAATATAGAAGTAGCAAAGAAATATGATATAGATGGTATAATGACTGTAGGCACTGATCAGCCCATATATACAGTGGCTAGGGTTGCTGAAGCTGTTAAGATACCATCTTTTTTAGATGTAGATACTGCTAAGGCCGTAACTAATAAAAAAATAATGAAAAAGATTTTTGTTGAAAATGATATTCCCACTACAAAATATAGATTATTAGAAGAAAATTTCTGTGAAAATGATTTACAAGGATTGAATTTTCCAGTAGTTATGAAGCCTTTAGATAGTCAAGGGCAACGGGGGATATACAAAATTCATTCTATTAATGGTATAAGGGACAATATAAGGGATACGCTGTCATATTCTAGAGAAGATAAAATTATAGTAGAAGAGTATTACGAAAATGATGAAATAACAGTAAGTGGATGGGTAAAAGATGGTAAAACCAAAATTATATTGGTCACAGATAGAGTAACTTATAATGATGATGTCCATATAGGGGTATGTATCGCACATCACTTTCCATCTAAACATTTAAAAGGGTATTATCATCAGATAAAAGAAATTACTGAAAAATTGGTTA
>JABXHG010000255.1 GCA_013393545.1 Alteromonadaceae bacterium
CTAAAGAGCGGTTGAGTTTGGTGGGGAGATTTGGTTGATCACTTTATTATAAGTTCTTGTACAAGCAGCAAGAAAAAGGAATTACTCGATTATGAATATATTTTTCTTCACGTTTGACAAGCTCATTAATTGTCTAACTCTTGCTGAAACTTCTTCTAGCGGTAACTTCTTTGGGCCTTTGATAGCGCATTCCCAAATAATAATGATGCGCCAACCTTTAGATACTAGTTTCTGATAAGCTCGATCGTCGCGTTCTTTATTTTTAAGTAATTTTTGCTCCCAAAATCGAGTCCTTGTTTTAGGAAGTTTGAAAAACGGACATCCACGATGCATATGCCAGAAGCATCCATTAACAAATATGCAGGTTTTGTATTTTGACAAGACGATGTCGGGGCTTCCTGGAAGGGTTTTTACATTTTTTCTGTATCTTAGACCTTCGGAAAAAAGTTGGTGCCTAACTGCAATTTCAGGATTTGTATCGCGAGACTTAATAGCAGACATGTTGCGGCTACGTGTTTTTCTATCATGCACATCTGTCATCAGACTTAGGTAACCAGTTTTCGACTTATATCTTCAAGAACTCGACCATCGGTAAAAGCGTTTATGACTTTGATCGGATCAATATACAGGCATGAGATTGCCTCATAATTTTCGTCTGCACTTTTATCTTCACGATTTGCCATATAAGCATATTCGAATAATGGCTCCGTCCCCGGAAAAATAAAATAGTTTTTCACTTTGGCTCGAGGGTAAAGAGAGTGAACAGCTTTGGCATAGAAAAACTGTTTGAGTAAATCACCCCACCCAGGAGCGCTGGTCAGATGTTTTGCATCGTAATATTTTGCATCAACGATGCTATAAAGGTTTTTTTCTGGACAGTGAACAATTAGATCTGTACGTTGGCCTTTCTTTGGCGCCGTGTGTATCCCTCCTGATAAATCGACATACGTAGGTATTGAAAACTGACTGTTTAGATCTACAGCTCCTGAAATAGTCTTTCTTAGCATATGTTCCCAAAGAGAGTGAAAATTCTGTATCCCGGTAGTAATGGTCGAGTTCTGATTACCATGGTATTTTTTTAGGTACTGTAGAATGAATTTGAAAAGCTGCACATCTCTGTCTGAATAAAGTTGCTGCAACTCTGCTTTAATCACTGACTCAAAGTATGAAGGATCAAGGCTTCTTGGTGGGAGTAGGCCGTCTTCTGAGTAAGATTTATGCGAAAATAGAATCTCCCCATATCGTTCATCCAGCTTTTTGACAATATATGCGTGGATACGAGAGGCTTCGGTATCAGACTGGTTGTGTGATGATGAGCCGATGTAGTCAATATACACAGGTCCTTTAGAAGATAAGTACGGGCTGTATCTATTTACGGTTCGCCCCCAGTTGGGTTTTCCCTTGTTTACGGTGATGTGGGAGTCTCTTCTGGTGTATATCCCATTTAGACGGTAATCGGCTAAGACTTGATGAATAATTGATAACGGTTCTAATCCAGTTAATCCACTGCCATCATCGTTCGCTTCTCTGACACTAGATACCTCGCGGCTATATTTTCTTATCGCTTCAAAAAGTTTCGGTATATATTTTTTCTCATGAGGGGTTTGCCGTGGCATGAAAATAAATGATTTGTCTGGTGTATTTATAAGACCAGAGAAAGAAACTTTTTTTCCCCTGACGCTAATTAGCCCTTCTTTTTTTAGAATCTCCTGGACATTACTCGGCAAAGATGAAATCTGTGCCCTGTCACTAAATATGGCTATTGTGTTAGGTTGCACTGACTGAGCCCTCAGTACTCTATTTCTTCATCATTAGCGCCAGCGCTGTCTGACTTTTTCACCGCAGCCTGACTTAACTTTGATTGCAAATCACTTGTTTCTTCCAAGTGTTTTAGCAGTTCTTGCTCTATATTTTCGTTAAAGATTGCTTCATCAGAATTAAGACGTCGTATAAGACTTCCGTATGTTCTAATTCCACTGTCAAAAATTATTGATTTACTACCATGTCTTAATACGTCATCCCAAATGTATAAGAGCAGCTTCCCTTTTAGGCTTTTTTTTGCTGATTCTGGAGTATCAAGTTCTGCCGAAGACAAAAACCATGGACCCAGTAAGCGGTCTTCAGGAATGCTCTCAGACTCGAGTGCATCATTTATAACTTCAGCTAGTCTAGTCCATTCAACAGCAACATTATTTCCACTCCTTGTAGGGATCGGGATTGAGCCTGATGGCCCGTTAGAGTGCCCGCTTTCTGTCAAAAAGGTGATTGGAATATATTCAAATTTCCAACGACGTTTAAAAGCTGTATCCATAGGCATAACTGCTTGGTCACTACTATTCATTGTTGCATAGATGCTAAGATTGGCTGGTATGCACAGTTTACCTGCATCAAGTGAGTCAGGAGCATTTTTCTCTAAGTACTCTTTCATATCTGGGTCTGATATCGAAATTGAATACTTACTTCTCCCGTCGTCTCTCCTGTCTAAAAGTTGAAACAATTCACCGAAAACCGCAGCAGCAGCCGCTCGATTTATCTCTTCTATAGCTAAGATGATGGGTTCATTCGGTTTTTCGCAAGCCAGTT
The DNA here is from genome assembly GCA_013393545.1 of Alteromonadaceae bacterium. The sequence continues at coordinate 2,584 of JABXHG010000255.1, forward strand.
TAATAGCTATAGTGAAGGGACCCGGCCTGAAAGCATAGACGATATCTTCCCCTGACATACTAGGCTTAAGGCATCCAACGAAATCTGTGTATTGAGTATCTGGGTGAAAGACGGTATGTATAGAATTGGCATCCGTGCAGAACTGGTCTATTTTGTAACTTTTACCTACGCCAGGAGCTCCGTAAAAGATGATATTTTCGCCTTTAATATTTGAGCTGTTGTAGTTTGTGTGGCTACTACTCAATTCTTCATCACTGTGCTGTTCAAGATCATCGTCATCGAAGTCGTGGTGTACGAAGCTTTTCGAAGCAAAGTAGTTTCGGAGTGGCTTTGAGTTCTCAAACGCTTTGATTATTAATAGCATTTTGGAGTTGCTAGCTATAACAACCCCACAAGCTAAGGCGAGTGAAGAGTCTGATACATCACTTCGATCTAGTGTCTTTCCGGAGGATGCTTCGCTTGAGCGTACAGGTTTAAACCACCATTCCTTTTCTGAGCAGTACTTAATAAAAAAAGCTTGATCGTTAGGATCGTTTAATACCGAACTAATGCTAGTTTTGAAATCCAATTCAATTTGAGAACCTATTGATCCAAACTGAGTTGAGGGTAATTTCTTCAAAAAATTAACAATATCTGAGGTTGTGTAACTGCTATTTGATTTTAAGTTGTCTTTTATTTCATCGAGGACAGCTTGGTACTCAGTAAGTTGCTCGCTTAATGGCCAAAAGCAATGGGCGTACCATAAAGATGATGATGGAACTGCTGCTCTCAAGCCATTTCTGTTTTCGAACTCGATTGAAAAAGGTTGGATTACATGAGTTGAGCTCTTATCAACAACCTTTAAAGATGAGGCTAATCGAGCACTGAGTTGAGTGTCAATTTTTATGTCCGACTTGTAGTCCAACTGCCCGTAGTCATTGCGGCACTTATCTATCAAGTTTGATAAGTCTTTTAATCTCAAAATCTTCCCCTCAAAAACACTTGCATGTTTAAATATACAGTGGTAGCCTGGCCAGGATAAAAACCGGATAAGTGTGATGCCAGCTATGAAAAAGAGTAAACCTGATGTTAACGCTAAAGAAATCTTATGTATACGGCAAAAACTAGGCCTAGGGAGAACTGAGTTCGCAAATTTACTTGGACTTGGTAAACAAGGGGAAAGAACAGTTAGAGGATGGGAGACTGGGGAGCACAAACCTTCGCTGTTGAAAGTTAGATCTATATTATCCTTAGAAGAAGAACTTCTGGCTGCTCGCGGAAATGCTCCATTTAATCAGGGTAATAGTAGAGGAAAGTTTAGGTTTATTGACTTATTTGCAGGTATAGGTGGAATTAGGCTGCCTTTTCAGGAGCTCGGCGGTAAATGCGTATTCAGTTCAGAGTGGGACAAGTTTGCTCAGAAAACCTATCTGGCGAATTTTGGTGATGTACCTCACGGCGATATCACGAAGATAAAAGCGGCAGAGATTCCAGATCATGATGTTTTATTGGGTGGCTTTCCTTGCCAGGCGTTTTCGCAGGCTGGGCTAAGGAAGGGGTTTGGTGATACTAGAGGAACGATGTTTTTTGAAATCCAGAGAATATTGGTAGAGAAAAGACCCAAAGCATTCTTACTTGAAAATGTAAAACAGCTAAAAGGTCATGATAATGGAAGGACTCTGAAAACCATTGAATCTATTCTAAGAGGGGAGTACGACCAAGAGGTACCAAAAGATGTTCTCTTGAGTGATGAAGCTCGTAAAGCGTTGTCGGAAAACTTGAATTATTGGGTTGATTATAAGGTTTTGAGAGCTGCCGATTTTGGTGTGCCACAGAATCGTGAGCGTGTATATATTGTTGGATTCGATAAAGATCATTTCTCCGAGTCAGCAATTGATGAGCTATTTAAATGGCCCGAGCCTTCTAAAACTCCAACGAGAGTTGGGAGTATATTAGAAGATTTGTCGAAGTTGAATGATGACGAAGATCGATACACTATTTCAGATCGACTCTGGACTGGTCATAAAAAACGCAAAGAGGGGCATAAAGAAAAAGGGAATGGCTTTGGTTATTCATTATTTAACCAAGAAAGTGAATATACAAATACAATAAGCGCTAGGTATTACAAAGACGGCTCTGAAATACTTATTGACCAAAGCGAGCTTGGAAAGAACCCTAGAAAGCTTACACCAAGAGAGTGTGCCCGCCTTCAAGGCTTTCCTGAAAGCTTTATAGTTGACGCTGTTTCACACGGTCAGATCTACAAGCAGTTTGGTAACTCAGTTTGTATTAATGTCGTTCGTGCAGTTGCGACCGAGATAGAAAATTTTATGGAAAAAATGAGAAAAAATAAAAGCGCCGCATAGTTCTGAAATCGTAAATCACTATAAGTTTTTATTGTGCTTACTATAGTCATAACATAGAGCCGACCTATATCAGAAAATAGGTAGCGCGATTAGCTTGACTATACTATAGCCTATAGCGGATAAAATCATGGAGTAGCAGTGAAAATACCTCGTATTTGGTTTTTTGACATGGAAGGTACTATCCTTCGAAAGGATTACGAACTCGACAATGGCAAAGTTGCACCTAGTGCATGGACAGTCTTAGCAAGAAGTCTTGGTGAGGACTGCTATAGGGAAGAAGAAAAAACAAAAGATAAATGGTTAGCAGGAGAATACAAAGGCTACCTAGATTGGATGAAAGATACTATTCTAATTCATAAAAAATACGGAATGTCTCGTGAGACATTGGAGTATGTAGTATCAATTTCTGAGTTTCATGATGGAGTCGAGGAATTGTTTGCCTGGCTTAGAGAACAAGGGGTAATTACAGCCCTAATTACTGGGGGTTTTAAGGCGCTTGCCGATAAAGTGCAACGTAAATTGAAAATTGATCACGCATTAAGCGGTTGTGAATACTTTTTTGATGACTCTGGTAATATTGAGTTTTTTAATCTTCTACCGTCCGATCATGAAGGTAAACTTAGCTTTATGCGCCAAGTGTTATTTGAACATGGTTTAAGCGCACAAGACAGTGTATTTATAGGAGACGGTAAGAACGATGTGTTTTTAGCCAAACATGCCGGAACGTCAATAGCATTCAACGCTCAGCGTGAGTTAAAGGACGTAGCTACGTTTTCAGTTGAACATGAGCAAGGAAAAGAGAACCTAGCCGACATCATTAAATGTTTTTCTGAACGCTCTTCTAACTTTTAACTGTTTTAAATCGTTTTATATTAGTTAATTTTCTTAAGGTTACTTTTCATTATTAGAGGGCTTTTTTTCGACTCGGTCGAGATTATTTAAATTTTTCTGTCGGTCACCCTCAAGTTGCTCAATTCTTTTTTCAAGAATAGAGATTTTTTCTGTGTTAAAAAATACATCGTAAACAGGCTCACTTATTATCGGCAGTACTACTACGAATACTGAAAGTACCCCCAGTAACGCCGTTAATTTTCTTACACCGATTATCTGAGCCTTATCGTTAAGCGAATCGTCTATTTTTTTCTTAAGCTTTTCAGGATCAAGGAAGTACTTCGGAATATCTGACAACTCTTCCTTTCGGTAAATTTGATACTCTTTTATATCGCAATGGTCACGTATTTTCACTTTTAATTTTTCTATATCGGACATGTCAATTTCATGAAAAACGATGCGAAAAAATTCTACAGTTTTACCTTCACCCAGCTCTATTTTTTTCGATGACAAATTAGTTACTAATGTAGATATTGGGCCGTTAAAGCCGCCATCAATAATTCCCGTATTGAATGCTAGAAGCCCTTGTTGAGAGAATTGGTTTTTTAGAAAAACATATGCTACATACCCTGGCGGAACATGAATTGTTTCCTCCGATACTACATAAACAGTCTCCTGAGGCTCTAAACAATATGTTCCGTCTTCTAGCTTTATCCTTTTTTTATCTTCGGAATCTTGATAAATAACTGTGCCGACACTAACCTCAATGCTTGATTTTCCTGCATAATCTTTGTGGTTAAGTATATCGCCCTGTCGCTTTACCATCCCAGAACGGATAGCATTTGTGTTAGATATCTGCATCAGAAAATCCTATTTTTACTTTATTATTAGTTACTTCTAAATCTGAAACTACTTTATTTTGTAAAATAATCAACAGAACTTTTTTACGAGCATACCAAAAAGTATATTTTAAGAGTCTTAGGTTTTGACTTTGAATGTCGAGCAGATCATGAAGTGATAACAGTAAAACCCCAATTGCCCCCACCCCCAAATAGTTCTAATATACCCACACGACCCAGTAACGTACTGATCTCATGCCTCTTTCCT
>JABXHG010000256.1 GCA_013393545.1 Alteromonadaceae bacterium
CTCTAAGCTCTGAATTTGCTGACAGCAGGCACTGTTTCGGTCTCTTTACCATCCTTCCTGCGCGGTTATTGGCATACGGCTTTGTAATATCTCCTACCACAGTTGCGTTGTACTTCTCTGGATATTGCTGAAAGGGATCGGCCCAGGGACTTTGCAATTGCGCTAATACTTTTCTTGGCTGACCGTGATACTCTTGTTTCTTCACGATCGGAAAGGGTTAAATGTACTTTGTTAACTTTGAAAAATCGTACTTTGAGAATCTATAGACTGTCTGTCTAATCAAAACTGGGAAGTCCAGTTAACTTACAATCCGATGTTTTTGATAAGCGTGAGATATAATTTTTGAGCTTCGTTACAAAAGACATTACGATTAGTTGCATATTCAAAGTTCAATAAAAAGGATACTTCCATGCAAGGGATTAATGCCTACATTAAAGCTAACATCAGTGAGCTGGTCGACAACGAAAAACTTTGCTACGTTTCACCGAATATTGACCCTAAGAAACTCAAAAACGCTATCAACGCTTTCAATTATGACGGTAATGAAGAAAGCATCCTCGCCATTATTGACACGAGTTTAATGAAAACCGCTAAAGAAGGCGCTCTCATCACCGGTCAACGATTAATTTGGAAGGATTGGAGCAAAGTCACCAATATTGAATTGGCAGACATACAGTCGGCTGAGAGTATTCTTAAAGAAACCAAAAACGATAAGGCCAAAGTTAAGACTGAAGAAGCGGTGCGTGTTGCCTGCGAAGCGGAAACCGTTGACCTTGTTGGTTCATCAACAATGATCGACTACGACAAGCTTGCTCAGTTTTTAAATACCATCGCGAACGACTTTGACAGTTATCAAGAACAAGCACAAATGCTCCCCATTGCCGATTTGGATGAAAAACTCAAGCTTGCTTATCTAAAAGTAATCGTAAATATGGCGTTTGATGACGACGGCGAAGTGGATGATAACGAGTTTACACAGCTTCTAGAGCTTATGTCGCGACTCAAAGTCAGCCATGAAGGCCGAATGGCTTTACGGGAATATATGGCCGACCCGGATGTTCTAACACCTGAATCCGAGCTAATAAACGTTATCGATCAACTCTCCCCCGACGGCATGCGCGAGTCTATTCACATATCCATAGCGAAGGATCTTATCCACATTCATTCCGCTCTCACCAATACCGTTACCGGTGACTTTGACTATCTCAACAAAGTACGAAGTGCCCTGACTGTGGGTAACGACGAAATAGAACTTGCTGTTGATGCCATTAAAAATGATAAAAAAATTCTGGATAGAGAATACACGGACGATCAAATAACTGCCAGTATTAAAGATCTCAGTGCGAAAGCCGCTGCGGTCGGTGTTCCGTTGGGGGCGGTATATTTATCCGGCTCAGTTGTCGGTATATCGGCAGCCGGCATGACCTCAGGCTTAGCAACGCTCGGTTTCGGTGGCGCACTGGGTCTATCAAGCATGGCAACCGGCATTGGCACCGCTGTTATTCTTGGCGTTGTCGCTTACAGAGGCGTTAAAAAATTCACTCAGTCCGCCACAGAGGAAGGCGATAAGCGCAGAGAATTGATGTTGCAAGATGTTATTCGTCAGGGTCAAAAAACCATGCACATGATCATCGAAGACGTGAACAGCATCGTGGCTCAGCTCAATGGCGCAATGCAAACGCAAGGGCAACAAAATGCGATCATCAACAAGCTTCAAACGATGATGCAACAACATGTTAAAAGCATGAAGAATGTCAGTCAGCAAAACATGCAAGCAGAAGCCAATAAACAACGTCTTAAGTCTCCAGAAGTGCTTGATGTCAAACGCTTAGAAGCCTGCACCGACAAGCCAGCGACACAAAAGTATCGTGAGATGGTGCTCGCATTTTATGCAGAAGAAGAGATTACTGAAACAGATAAAAACGGCAAAGAAAGCAAGCGAGTCGTTATGAAGCTGCAGCCGTCAGACTCAGATGAGGAAATGGAGAAACTCGGCAAGATTTTCGAGACTATAGAATACCATAGCGGCTCAAATGCCGCGAAGCAAGCTCTGAAGGGTGTTTTTTCATAATGGCTAAGCACAAAGACGCGGGGAACGCACTACGGGTCCAACAGCATCAGCAACGCGCCACTCAGCGTAAGCTTGGTGAGGTTGAAGCTAGTACCAAGCAGCTAAAACAAGATGCATTAAGCAACATGGACGAGCTCGATGCACTCATGTCAGAGTTTGAAGAGTTAACCCAGTCAGAGTTATCGGCAGAGCAACAGTCAGAGGCGACTGAGCAGATGCTGGATGTTTTTGACTCTGAGTTAGAGCACGGTACTCCTGAGTCCAACATCGACACTATCGATACCTTCGACGTTGACAACAACGGCGGCTGGTCTGCATTTATGAAACAAGTTGAGGGATATGCTGAGCGTAACAACATCGACCTAACGGAGGATCCGTTTAAACGCATTATGTCGCCGCGTCAACATATCGAAATCGAAAAGCGCATTGACGAAGAGTTAACTTTTCAGTCCCCTAACTGTGACAGGTACGATTATTTATTAGCCGCAGGATGTGGGGCAATTGGTGGGCTTATTGATATTGTATTTGTCGGCGCTCCGGGAGAGGCCGGTTTAAGTGACAAAGCCGATAGAGCCGTTGATAAGTGCGTAGAAAGATTTGCAAAGCTTAATGGGTGGAAAGGTGCTCGGGAAGGCTCAGACGAAACCAAATCCGCTATCGGTTTTCTGGAGAGAAAATACAAAATCAATTATGACCAAACATCGAGTAACAGCCCAAACCTTAAAGTAGGTACGAATGGTCAAATAAAAAACTTAAGCACGAAAAATCATCACATCAGAAGTGCGGGGCATTCGCCTGATTTGTTAGGGCTTATTTTTTCTATTTACAACCAGTTTACTAGTACAACGTCGTTCTATGATGATGGTAAAATTATTACTATAAATTCAGAAAGTTACGAGTTAGTAGGTCATACTGTTACGGCAAAAATATTCGCCGGATTTTGTAATTGGCTAGGTCACCTATTCTCGGATGTTGCGGGGTCTTCGGGCGCGAAAGGAAGAGGAAGCGGTATTCCCTTACCGTTCTTTTCATTACTTCAATTTGTTGATGTTGGAGAGTTCGGTAAGCATAAACAAAGCTTTGCCACTATTTGCGTTAAAGCATTCGAACAAGGTTATGACTTCCGTCATGGCGTTGCTATGGCGATTCCTGTATTAATCACCGAAGTCATGACTCGTCTCTGCTGGTCCGTTAAGCAGCACTTTTACCACGAGAAACCTTGGTCCGAATGCATACCGTCCGGCAGTATTCCGGAATTACGGCGCATGCTGTTGATATCACATGGAACTTTAGTACTGGCAGATGCCGCCGATGCGGGGATGCGTTCCGGCGGAACCTTGTTGGGCTTCTTGCTTCGGTCTAACGCAATAGCTTGGATGCGCTTTGCAAATGTCGGGCTGAAAGAAGCCATTGCATTATGGCACCAAGGGTCACTCGATATTGACGCAGCAAATGAGCGTTTAGACGCCGATTATGAGAGGTTGCTTTCTTAAGCCTAATTTTATACCGGGGAGATCAGTCCCCCACTGCGGCTCAACCTTTTCTTTAATAATTAGCGGGCTGTGTCCGTCAAAAAAGCGGTAAGCATCATGAGCAAAAGAGTTTATTTTGCCAAAGAGATCGTCCCGACATTAGCTGTTGAGGCATTTGAAGTGTTCAGGCCAATGTTTGAATTTATTAGGTCCAAATGCCCAGCCTTGGCAGAAGATGCGACAGGCGGAGAAAACTAAATCTAGAACAATACAAGGGCAATGTTAAAGGTATCGGATGCATAATAGAAACTAGAAGGGTAATTTGCTAATGATAGACCCAAAGATCGGAACGTCAGATAAGAGACAAACGGAATCTCCACACGCTTTAAAGAACGCGGCTATCAAGCTATTTAATGGTGATCGTGAAGCTGCTTCCGATTGGCTGAATAAGACAAGTCCAGGGTTAGGTCACCGAACACCGCTTGAGGTTGCAAGAACGAAGGAAGGCCTTTCAGAGGTTCTTGATTTAATTACACAGATAGAGCATGGCGTATATCGCTGATGTTGTGTTGACTGATATCACAACTAAATGAGAATTACTCTGTAACTGTTAAAAGTGCATAGCAAAGTCAGGGAAGTCCATTTCTTTAGGACTATCTGAATACCTGATAACTATGTATTATTTGAGTTAATCTAGAAGCCATTGGCATAGGTATGGATCAAGAAATACTGTCGGAAAAAATAGACCTAGAACAGCTTTTCATTTTACGAGTGGAAGCTAGCAAAAAATTGCGTTCAAGCTATAGTCATCTCGCTCTCTGTAGAGCTATAAAAACGGGCGTACCCGGCAGCCTCCTACGTAGGCTAATTAATAGCATCCCTAAGAAGATAGTGATGGCATCACTAGACTTAGCTGCAGAAGACTACTCAAAGCTTGTCAGACGTAAAACTCTAACGTTAAACCAAACCGACAACCTTAATGAGATGACTAAAATTTGGGCTGAGCTTCGTATGCTTTTCAATTTTGACGAAAGCTCCTTAAAGGAGTGGGTTGATGAAGAACTCCCCATCCTGGAGCGAACTAAAGTTCGAGATCTGATAGTTACCAACGCCGGCAGAGCCTTAATAAGAGAACTTGTCAGCGAAATGCTAAGTGGAGAGCTGGCCTGAGGTTAGAGCAAAATGACTCTATTTTTCTTATTAGTTAAACTTCCTAAGCTTTTACGGAGTTAGAAAAAATGGACAACATGGCTGGACAATTTTTGAGCGCACTAATACCTTTTGGCGGACTTATTGCTTTTATTGCACTTGCAATCTATACATTTAAAACAAAAGTACTGCCAAACTACGAAAAAGAACAGAATAAGAAAAGAGCAAAAAATGAACAAAGAAACAAAAACTAGAAGTGAAAAAAATAAAACAACAGGTCAAAGCACAAAACTAAATCAAGAGGCTTGGGAAAAGTTAAACAAAATCATCAGCAAGCCTCCCAAGCCAACACAAGCTTTAAGAGACTTGATGAAAAACAGCTAGTTAATGCTTACTGCTGGTAGAGTCAGTCCCGAATAAAACTTATGTTAAGAAAACCGAAGTCAAAAACTAAAAAGCCCCCTTTCGGAGGCTAAATCATTGCATCTTGGTCACCGTAGCATTGACTTGAAGTGAATAACGACAGATCTACATCCCAAGTGCTTACTCGATTAATTTTATTGAGGCTAATTAGAATTAGCAACCATAAAGTTTAAACACACTCGTTTGGTGAAGCGAGCTCTCTCAATCCTCCCGAATGAGTGACGACTCAAGCCAGGCTTTATCTTCCTTGCATAGAACCATCGCATCAGGTGTGCATTGAGCTAATAACTCATCTAGAGAATATTCAAATTCACGGGCTGGTTCAATCACAATACAGCGACCTTCTACTTTTACGTCAACGGTATCGTTAACATCTAAATTTACCGCATCTAGAAGGAAGTCAGAAATAACTATGCCTTTCTCATTCCCAAGCTGATCAATAATCGCTTTCATAGCGTTTCCTAAACTCACTAACATTGAACAGCAAAATCATAGCATTCTCTGACTAATTTTTAGAGCCAGATGCAGCACCCGCGACACAGAATATGTGTCGCGACATATGTTGCCGGAACCTGAAATTGAAAAAGCTACTCCTGTGTCGCAGGTGCAGTACTTGCGACACAGATCTGTGTCACAACACATGTCACGGCAGCTCGTAACCTTAAGATTTAACGATGAACTATCAAAACTATAGACTGAAATATTCGAGCCAGATGCAGCACTTGCGACACAGAGTATGTGTCGCAACATATGTTGTCGGGGTCTGAAGTTGAATATGCGACTCCCCGTGTCGCAGGTGCTGCACCTGCGACACAGATAAATATTATATAAACTGCATGCATCAGATAATTTTGTTGTAAAATCGAATTATCGAAAAATACGTGGCTCAAAACCAAGTTTTGAAATTTACTTGATACTAGAAGTCAAACTTCGTTTGTGACTTTGAGATAGAACGTTTCAAACTGACGTATAAGTTTGCTCTAAGGTCATTCCGAGGGTAGCTATCGACTGGAGTTTTTAGGTTGAAAGTTGCCCTATGGATGGCGAACCAATTTAATGTAAATTCATTTCTACCATGGTCCTATTTTGGAGCAGAGATCAGACTGGTTACACCTTTACATCAATACCGATATGTTCCCGACTTCCCTTAATAAAACTCTCTAAATTATACAAAGTATGAAGGGCGTCGCCGTATATCTTTACAGATTCAGAGAAGCCTTGCTCTTGACGATCAATTTCTTTAATTCGGGCATATCTTTCTTCAAGGTGACTAATCGCATCTATAGAACTTTCATTACCGAAATCTTGCCCAACCATGATAAAAACGGATGCTGCATTGCCGGATATTTCGCCAGCTTCAAATAGGTATCCTCCTAATTTACGTAAGTCATCAGGATTCATATCACGTAAATTATACTCGGAAATTTCATTTCGAAGCTCTTCTGACTTTTGGCTAATAATGTCATCCGATACTTCATCCGCTAATCCGATGGGGTTTTCTGTCGAGAATGGCCCATTACTATAGTGAGAAGACACTTGATCGGCATATGTATGATTCAATGCATTGACCTGCATAACTACCTCCTTTATCAGAGTTAAGTAACGTACTTTTACTTTATGCCAAACGCCTTAAGCTTTAGCGCCAGAGGCATATTCCCAATGATCC
>JABXHG010000257.1 GCA_013393545.1 Alteromonadaceae bacterium
GTTGACAAGTTGAATCTACAGCCGGCGTACTTCGCGAAGCAGTCCGACTAAGATACGCCTTTATTAAGCATCATAAGGACTGTTGGCCGATACGAAGGTTATGCCGTTTACTGGACGTCCATCCGAGTGGTTATCATGCGTGGCTCAAAAAGCCTTGCTCTCGTAGACAAAAGCGCGATGTTCGTCAGACAGGGCTCATTCCAATGATCAGTTATCGCCGGTAGAGTATGAAACACGTTTTGAAAAAACGGCTACTGAGTGTCTAGCAAATCAGTGGCCATTCAACCATCCATATCGTTAAATTCAAGAATGCTGTCTCGTACAGATTCGAGTTGGTCGCGAAAGTGTCTAGGTGCATACGTGCCAATATCTGCCATACACATAGAGTCCACATAATCGTTTGCTATAGGCACTAGCTGGTCGGGTTCATCGTAATACTCACTGATGCCCCTCGGCAGGAGGTCTGGAGCAGTTTGTAGCAGCTCATCAACAATTTCTGATTTATTAGATTTTATATAATCAGATGGATCATGAAAATTGTGAGACTTTAAAACATCATTACAGTGCTGGAGAATGTCGATATAGTAGTCCTTCAAATATTCATCTGCCAAAGTGTCAATTTTGCTTTTAAGAGCTGTATCGAAAAGGTATTGAGCTTCTGTTATATCCAATTCAATAGTTTGAGGTTCCTCATCATTATTAAGCAGTAAGTGCTGGATGTCTTCACTGCATAAACGTGAGATCAAATTGTCAAATGCTTCTGTGACTTCGCCATGCTTTTCAGTAATTCGCTCCGATAGCTCCGAGAACTCAAATACCTCTTCTATTGTACCAATTACAGATATTAAAGACTCGACATCTAACTCATCTGACTCATCTGACTCATCTGACTCAAATAGACTCTGAGAGCTTTGAAAGACGTCAAACTGCGGAGGGGGTAAGTGGCGATTTTCTGATTTTTCTCTCTTTTCTTGTATCTCTATTTGATGCAGGACCTCGAGAAAATAATCATTGTCAATTTCTTTGAATACATCTTCATACTTTTCTCGACCGCATGCTGAAACAAGTCTTTTTTGCTTTAGTTGTTCAAAGGTTTCTTTAACGCTAAACTCATTGGATAACATCGAAGACTTTGTAAGCTTAACGAATTCGTCTTCATGTGCATGCAAATACCGCAGTAGTTCTGAAGAGATAGACCTGAGTTTTTCTTCCGATTGGTAAATATGGAGCATCAGTTCGTTTTTACAGTAGTTTGAACTTTTTGGGGACTTTTTGATTGTACCTGAAAAGTTCTGACTGCCTGTTATACAGATGTTACCGGCTTGAAAATACTTGATGTGAGAATGATTATGCAGTGTTATATCTATATCGATGTGGGCCCACTGAGGCTCCCTTAGCTCCTTTAAAACTTTAGTTAATCCTTCTTCAAAGGATTTCTCAAGTGAGAATTTTTTTACACGTTTATCAACCGTAAAGTCTCCGCTGAAATCCTCTTTAGAAGAAGCAAGTCCTACAACTAGAGTTACTGACTGAATTAGCGGGTATCTATCTTTTATCAGCTCCAGACTTGTCGCGAGGGCTTGAGGCGAAGTGTAAGTTACTATCGTTAGCTCATTAACCTCAGCTTCAAGACTTGCAGGGAAAGCATCCTCAGAAAAAGGCCTGTAGATAAGACTGCAATTTACTTCGTCTGAAAGATTGAAAATTTCATCTTTGATATGACCTCTTGTCCGCGGCCAGTGAGTCTTTGCCTTTTCCATAGATCCAAATATCCTTTTACATGTAACATCCAGTTTTGGGTTCCATCCTACTTCACAACGGTTTAAAACCGCAATAAATTACCGATCTTGTTTTTCCAATCTACGACACCATCCTCGATTACGAAATCGTTCAATATAATAGAAACTACCTGAACTCGCCTCCCCCTCATTCGATAGACTCAAAAATGGGTAAAGTGATGCTTCTATACCGAAACTGACAAACGCATTAATTCGCTTTCAGGTTAGTTTGGGAATTCATATTTAAGCTCAGTAGCTTCACACCAATTTTAACCTGAGTATCATCGCCCGTTAAGCGAACGTCAGCATCCATTCCTCACTCTCAGCCGAAATTCGAATCAGCAAGAGGAGCGGGCGGTTGCCTATGAATCACCACTGGTTCACTCAGTAGCCGCTTTTCAAAACTAAGTTGACCTCTTTAGATATCTACTGTCTCTTCAAAACCAAGGCCAACAGTGTAATGGATCTTGCAAATTGCAGTTGATTTTTTACTGCTTCAAAATACAATAGATGTGTGGCACGTGTCGCGCAAGTGCCTATAAATTTATAGTTTAATTTATTTTCATACATTATCTTTGGGCTCTAAAACCAGCGACTAGGAGACCTTCATGGGGATAATTGTATGCAAAAAATACTCTTCGACTGCGAAAATACGCAAACAATAACAGACGACGCCAAGCACATTTCTTCGCTATACACTGAGATTTCAGGCTCCGCACTCGCTAAAATAGAATTATTGAATAGCTTAGCTGCCGTTTTTGGGTATAAGAACTGGGCTGAGTTAAGAGCCGTTAACAAGAGCCAGCGATACTACATACCCTTTCAACTCTCATCTAGCTCGAACATGAGAACTATCATTGATGAACTTATCGAGCACTTAGATGTTGATAAGCGTTATCTGATGTCAGCTGTTACCTTTGCTGAACTAGGGGTTTTCTCCCTGAAAGAAAAGCAACCTGACCATGGCGGCGGAGTAATTTGGTTCTCCAGCAACTCATCAAGCCGCAATCGCTTTTTAGCACAATCGAAGTTAGCTGCAGTTTTCATGAGGCAAGCTATAACATTTCAAAATTTCAGCAAGCTTTATCCCGAGCTAAGCGCTTTTCTTAAAGAATACTTATCTTTAGCAGAAAGCTGCGCTTTAATGTTCGACCAGCCGACTTGGTGGGCCAAACGAGATAGACTGATAAATGAAATAGAAGATCCGGCATGGGCTTTTTTTGAAATACAGATACAGCAAAATAAAAAAGCCCAAAGAACATGCTACTCGCCAGTCTATAGTATACTAAACAAAAGCGACTCTCTGATATCCGATGCCTACAATTACTTCAGTGATTTTGGACTTCCCTACTGCCCTGTTATCAACATCTTAGACGAGAGTGAATCAATGCAAAGTTACATGCTAAGGTGCTTAAGAAGCTGGGAAAAAAACGAACAAATAGCTGGTATTAATTTGCTGATTCCTGAAAACAAAGTTCAGGAGTACAAATGCTCATCGCTAAACTTTCTCAATCACTATCTAAAAACGTCGGACGGCGCAATAAATAGAATTTATACGATGCTATCTTCTGTCAACTTCGACTACAACTTTAATGACTTTGAGTTACGTCAAACCTACCAAAAAAATGGAAAAGCAAGTTTATATACAGAAAAGTGGCTTTCAAGCAAAGATGCGCAGGTTTATATAAGCGTTAATCAAGCCATAAAGAATAACTTGAAAAAAATATCACGTAAGGAACTTGTTCTCTCTGGTGCCCTTCAACAAATTGAACGGTATTGGCAGGCTGGTCCAGATGGGCTGCGTTTTAATGATTGACTCTTCTCAAAAAAAAGCGAAGTAGGAACTAATGACGATTCAGCTTGTGCCTTAGAGAAAAGGTGCTTGAAGGTTGCATGAACCAAGCGACCCGTTGACAAGTTACTTAATACTTCCTACCCTCATGATGTGAGCTTCGGGTATCACTACTTACTAGTAGCCCTCCGGAGACAAAGGATAAACCCGTCGATTTGGCGGGTTTTATTTTATAAAAGTGAAACAAATTTAAAGCCGCCATGTTCACTTTCTAGCTGTTGCTCCATTTTTAAGCATATCCCGTATCCATCCACAAAAAATTTGCTTCTAGGGACCTTTTATTTGTTTTTCTCATTTGCCCCTCTTTGTCAGCTTCCTGTAATGGCAGGGCTTGTGATTTTACTGACTAAAAAGATGTTGAATAAGCGATCTATAGCTTTGCAAAGCCTAGGGCTGTGACGCTGATGTCGGAGTATCAATTCTGCGACCGCACAGAGTATACAGATTGCATGTCAGATACAATCAGTGACTACGAAGTCAAAAAGTGCTTAGCTCTCACGCTTAAGGTATCTTGTCAGATTAGAATTGAGCTAGACTTTTTGCACGTAAGAATCGCCTGGTAGCTCTTCAAGCAGGCACTTTTAAAGTCAGGTAAAAGCTGGGAAGCCCACTTTTAAGTTGGAATTAAATAAGTATGAGCAAGGCAACACTGTACTTACGTAAAGTGACCATTGATGAAGAACCTGAATTAGTAGCTAAGATAGGTAAGTTTTTCTCAACCGATTTTGGAACCAACGGGTTTATGTTACGTGATAGTAAAATCATTGGACAACACTTCTTTGCTTTGCAAAATGATAAAGGAGCTCTTTACGCGGCTGCCTCAGGAAAGATTGATGAAAAGGATCCGAGTGTTTTTAAACTTTTTAATATACTTGTAGATAACGATAGTCGAGGTGTTGGAATCGGCAAGTGGTTTCTAGAGCAGCTCGAAAGAAAATTTAAGGATATCATCAAAGAAAATAAAAATGAGCTACGCAAAATGCGAGTACGAGTAATACCAGGCAACAATTCATCAGAATTTTATGAAAAAAGTGGCTATGAAAATGAAGACGGTTATGAATGGCCGTTGTTCAAATCGGTACAGATTAAATAAGCCACCGGAATACAGTGCCCTCAACGTTTTCAGCTAACGTTTGCTCATAAGCGTACGCGCCAGAATAAATTTTGGTCATGCATTATAATAAAAATGCTTTATTTAGCCCTGCCAATGTAATAAAAGTGAGCCTCTTCCGAAACATCACAGCCCGAATAATCTCGCTCCAGATTGCTTGCAGCAATCAAAGTTGATCCTGAACCGAAAAACGGATCAATGACTAAGTCTCCAGGCTTCGAGCTTTGTGATATCAAAACTTCTATCAACGAAACAGGTTTTTCGGTTGGGTACCCTCTGTGAACTCTCTTATGTTCAAGAATGTCGGGCACGCCCAAATCGTTTAACTTTCGCTTTCCCTTTTCAAAAAAAAGAATAAACTCGTACCGAGCTCTGTAGTGGTAGCCCATACCAATTGCCACTTTGTCCCACACGATGGGCTTCCAGAATTTAAACCCTACTTTTTCTGCAATCGGTTTGATAACGAACATTGTCTCTTGATCACAGAATAAGTAAAAATGCGCATTCTTCTTTAACACTCGAAAGAGCTCTTCAAGTAAACTCTCAAATCGCTCATTCGGAAATATATCAAACCAAGTATTGCTCGAGCCTTTACTTACCTTCAGCCGGGTCGTTGTACCGATTTTACGGTGTTTTTCTAAGGACTCGTAAGGTGGGTCAGTAATAACAAGGTCAACGCTTGCATCAGCTAACGTCGATAACCATGACACTGCATCATCTAGAAATAAATTCATTTAACCTCAATTTAAACTGCTACAAATACGACCATTTAAATGAACACGAGAAGTTTCATCTTTTTCTAAGCGTCGGCAATCATAGCAGTAACTTTGATCACCATCACGGTTTCTTGCCGTTTTACGGGCAGGTGTTTTACCAAAAGAGCTAGGGTATGGATGAAATACATGCTCGTTACCGTTGGCATCAGAACAATGGGGACATGACTTAAACTTCTGCCCAGTTTTAGGATCACTTTTGTGAAGCATTCCGTCATTCAGTTTTTTACCACAACAATTGCAAGCCATAACAAACCTCTGCATTAATACAATGTAAAATAAATGTTATAATTATAACTTAATAGAAAAGCTTGAAAAGAACAAGTCAAAGCAACATTAACTCTGACTAATTTGTCGCTCTAGAACGAGTATTAGTGGCATGCCAGATAACCTAACGCTTCTCTACAGAAAGCTGAGTGTTTATCCGTGCTTGTGTGCAGACCAAGGTAGGCTAAGAAGACATATTCTTTAGAGTTGTCTAAACATCTGATAAATATGTATTATTTTAACTAAGTTAGAAGCAACTGGCATAGGTATGGATAAAAAAATACCGTCTGAAAAAATAGACCTAGAACATCTTTTCATTTTGCGAGTGGGAGCTGGGAAGTCCAGTATCGAGAGCTTGAACTTTCAGATATGTTATAGAAACATGCCTATCAGGATTGATGTCTTAGTTTAAGAGGGTTTCCAATAGAAGGTTAAACTAGCTATGTGTTTTAAAGAAATGATCAAGATTTACATACCGATTAACATACAGAAGCTTGGTCTATATCAGGTTATGGCTTTCTTAGGATTGATAATATTTTTGGCTTTTCTAATAGGCCCAGTGTACTTTAAATACACATTAAAAGAACAGGAATACCAATTAGAAGCACTCGGTGAAGAGATAAAAGTAGAAACAAGAGCTAACGCATATAAACTGCGTAGTTTAGAGAAGAAAATGAATCATTTGCTAGAAAATGGCCCAACATTAGTCGACCCCTTAGAGTTAAACGACGAATTATCAATTCTGTCGGAAATGAGCATTAATAATCAGAAACGCTTAATAGAGAAGGAAAGGTTTGAGAAGCTGTTAGGATATCAAAAAGACATTAATAAAGTCATTAGTTACTTTAAATATATAGGGGCAGCGGCGGGCTTCTTAATTGGCGCTATAGGATTCAGTTTTTGGTACTCTAGGG
>JABXHG010000258.1 GCA_013393545.1 Alteromonadaceae bacterium
AAAAGCTTAACGGCTGCAGCAGTTGCTGCGTCTTTAGGTTTTCCTGCATTAGCAATTGCGCAAGACGCGCAAACAGATGTAAATGCGGAAGAAGAAGTAGAGCGCATTCAGGTTACTGGTTCTCGTTTGAACCGTACAGATATGGAAGGCGCATTACCTGTAACGGTAATTGACCGTGTGGATCTTGATGCCAGCGGTGATATTTCTGTTGCAGACTTTATGCGCGACACTAACTTTAACTCGTTCGGCTCTTATCAGTCTACGTCTGGTAGCTCAGGCGGCGGTGCTGCCCAAGTGAGTTTGCGTGGCTTAGGCGCAGGTAGAACGCTTATTTTGATAGATGGACGCCGTGCACCGACTTCACCTATTTTGGGTTCAGGACAAGATTTAAACTCTATTCCTATGGCGGCAGTTGAGCGTATTGAGGTAATGAGTGACGGTGCTTCTGCTGTATACGGTTCTGATGCTATCGGTGGTGTTGTTAACATCATTACGCGTAAGGACTTCGACGGAGTTAGTGTTACATACGGTGTTGGCCGTCCAACCAACGATGGTGGTGACACTGAAGAAATGAGTATCGTAATAGGTAGCTCAAGTGCGAAGAGCCGCGTATTACTTGGTGCTTCAATGAATAGCCGTGACGTTATTTACACTCGTGACCGTGACTACTGGTATGATCCAGAAAATCCAGCAGGGTCAACTTATTCTAATAACTTCGGTTTAAAAAACCCTGAGACTGGCCACTCATCCTCAATCGGCGCTACTAACCGATTAGAGCACCCTGATTTTGGCACAGCGGTACCTGGCTTATGTACCAATGACGATGACAGTGACCTGTTTTTTATGGCCGAAAACGGAAACTGTCTGTTTAACCATGGGGCGACTTCTGCAAACTTAACCAGTACGAAAAATACCTCGTTGTTTGGTCGTGGTGATTATCAAATCAACAACGACTGGAATGTGTATTTCAGTGGTAGCTTGAATAAAGTAGAAAGTTTTGGTCGTTTTGCTGCATTACCTTCTTCACCATGGCCAGGCGGTGCTATCGAGATTGCTCCAGATAGTCCCAATCATCCTGGTAACTTAGACGGTTACAACCCGAATGCATCTGACCCGTACTATCAGGGAATTGCTGACCAAACATTGTCTTTGTACCACCGTTTTGATGCATTAGGCCCACGTGACAACAACGTAGAAAACACCACAACCAGCTTTGATGGTGGTTTTAAAGGTATGATTGGTGATGTTGGTCTTGATTTCGGTGCCCGTTATGTAACGTCACGTGCAGTCAATTTAGGTAATAACTATGTTGTTGCAGGTCTGGCTCAACCATTAATCTCTGATGGTACCTATAACATCTACGACCCATATACTGTTTATGACCCGGATACAGGTGAAGCCGTTGAAGGTGATCCATCCGGGTTGGGTATGACTACTACAACTAGTCGTGACATGTTTTCAACGATTAAAGAGTTATACGCAAACGTAAATTTCGACATGTTTGAGATGGGCGCTGGCGTTTCTTCTGCAGCTTTCGGTGTTGAGTACCGTGAAGAAAAATACCAAGATAAATACGACTTACTGTCTGCATCAGGCCAGGTGTCTGGTTCTTCGGGTGCATCAGCAGGTGGCGAACGTGACGTAACTGCGCTTTATGGAGAAATGCTGTTCCCAGTATTGGATTCGGTTGATATTGAAGTCGCAGGTCGTTACGATGACTATAGCGACTACGGTAGTGACTTCTCTCCGAAAGTAGCGGTTCGCTGGCGCCCAAGTGACACAATATTGGTTCGTGGTTCATGGGGTGAAGGTTTCCGTGCTCCTACGTTAAGTGACATGACTCAAGAACCAGCGTTTAGTGCAGAGTATACTAATGATGAGGCGACCTGTGTTGCATTAACGGGCGAACCTTGTGTTGGCGGCTCAAGTGTTCAGGTTAATACTTATTCAGCAGGTAATGTAAACTTAGAATCAGAAAACTCTGAACAAATCGGGCTTGGTGTCGTCTGGGAAGCTACCGACTGGATAAATATGAGTGTCGATTACTATGATATCGAGATTACCAACAGCATCAGCTCTATTGGTTTACAACAAGCTGCTGATTGTTTACGTGGTGTAGGGACTGTGTGCCCATCTGGTATCAATCAATTCTCGGAAGGTACTACAATTCCTGATTCTGAATTGGGCGTTGGTGTCATGTTTGCCGGCGACGATGTAAACGCCGCAATAGTTGGTGGACAATTAGGCTTAGTAAACCTTGGTAGTGTTGAAACTGATGGTATGGACTTTAGCGTAAACACCAATTTTGACCTAGGTTTTGGTACTTTAACCAACAACTTCCAGGCTAGCTATGTTAATAACTACTCAGCTAATGGTGGTGAAAACGACGCTGGTGAATATGGTTATCCAGAGATACGAGCTTCACTGAATAACGGATTAGCAGTGGGTGACTTTACTGTAAACTGGAATATTCAGTACACAGATGGTACGACCTATAACACTACCAACGCTGATGGTGATCCTTTGGCATACGGAATCCCAAGCTGGACTATCCATAACGTTCAAGTTAATTATGCAACACCATGGGATGCAACTATCACTTTCGGTGTTAATAACTTAACTGACCGTGATCCAGCTGATGCGTCGTTGTTTGGTGCTAGCTATGACTACTACATCTATAACCCGTGGGGTCGTGTACCTTACCTTCGTTACACTCAAAACTTCTAAGACACTGAATAGAAGTTGAGTATAAGAAAAGCTAGACTCAGTTAATTTAAGAGTTTAAAGAATAAAAGCCTGATTTCGAATTTAACCGAAATCAGGCTTTTTCATGTTGTCGTCTTTATAATGGAGTAACTAATGACGCTCATTAGAATGATAACGATTCTTTGTAAGATAGGGCTTTTATCATTTACTGTCATGCCAGCAGTTGTATATGCAGAGTCAAAAGAGCATTCAGAATCAGTTAACGTAAAAGATTTTTTTTCAAATACTGTTTATAAAGAGCTTAAAATATCACCAACTGGTGAGTATTACCTGATTAGTTCTGATGCTGGTGATCGTGATCGACTAGTCGTGATTGACCGCGCTACTAACAAACCAATTAGCAGTTTTGAAGTCGGTGAAAACAAACGGATTTCGGAAGTGTACTGGGTCACTGATGAGCGGTTTATCTTCCAAGCTCGCACGCGAGTTGGTTTGTATGATGACCGCGAAGGTAGACCTAATTTGTACGCAGCAAATGCCGATGGTAGTTTACGTAAAGAAATATTTACCTGGGATGTTGCAGGTTTTGAACTGCTAAGCTTATTACCTAACGACCCCGATCATATATTGATTGCTCGTTATTTTTGGCGTGATAAGGGGCAACCTAAGTCTCATATTATCAATATTCATACAGGGAAAATGCGGTATATTGCTGATCAGCCAGATAATTCACAGCAGTTATTTGCTGATAATGAAGGTAATTTGCGATTGGGCTATCTGTATGAGGAATCAAACGATGATAAACTCGGTGAAGGTACTTCCAATTTATACTTTAAGCCATTTAAAGGTGATGGATGGGAGAAGTTAACCATAGATTCTTTTAAGCCAGGCGATACGTTGAGGTTTGCCGGTTTTACAGATGACAATCGTTATACCTATATTTTTTCAGATATGGATTCAAGTGTTCAAGAGGTCTATAAGTTTGATACGAAAACACAAGAGGTTGAACAGTTAACTCATGATTCCAGCTCTGATGTAAATAATGTAGTTTTTGGCTTGGATGGTAATGTAATTGGTTTTGAGTTTGTGCCAGATACTTTTACCCGAGAATATATCGAGAGCAGTAAAGCAACTAAATTATTGCAATCAATTAGTAAGGCCTTTGGTGGGCAACGCGTAACTATCACTAGCGCAACAAAAGATCAAAAGCAAGCAGTTATTTATATCCGCTCTGATGTGAATCCTGGTGAGTTTTATTTGTTTGATACCGAGACCTTGGAAGCGAAGTTTATCGCTGCGCGGTTAGAGAACTTAAAATCGAGCCAAATGGCCAACATGCAACCTATTCGCTTTAACGCACGAGATGGCGTCGAGCTGAATGGATATTTGACCATGCCGAAGAAAAATAACGATGCGCCTGCACCGCTAATTGTGAAGGTTCATGGCGGGCCACACGGTGTTCGTGATTATTGGGAGTTTAGCACCGAGAACCAGTATTTAGCAGCAAATGGCTTTGCCGTATTACAAATAAATTTCCGCGGTTCAGGTGGTTATGGGAAAGAGTTCCTAGAGTCTGGATACGGCGAATGGGGTCGAAAAATGCAAGATGACGTGACTGACGCAACGCATTGGGCGATAGAAAATGGTTACGCAGACGAAGAAAAAATCTGTATTTACGGAGCAAGCTACGGTGGTTACTCTTCTTTAATGGGTGTAATCAAGGAGCCTGATTTATATCAGTGCGCTGTTGGCTATGTAGGAGTGTACTCTCTTCCATTAATGTATGAGGATAGCGACATACCGGAATCAGATTCCGGGGTTAAATATTTGCGTGAGGTTATTGGCGAAAACGAATCCGAATTGAAAGCCAATTCACCAGTTTATCAAGCTGACAAGATTAAGGTACCTGTGTTTTTGGTTCACGGTAGCGAAGATGTTCGAGTGCCTATGAGTCACTTTGAACAGCTTACGCAAGCTTTTGAAAAGCATGATATTAACTATAAAACATTAGTTAGAGAAGAAGGGCATGGCTTTCAGAAGGAAGAAAATAAATTTGAGCTTTACCCTCGACTAGTCCAGTTTTTCAATAAACACCTTAATTAAGAGAAGTAGTAGGCTTGGCTCTTTATAGAGAGCCAAGCCAAAATCAATGGTTAAAATGCCTTTGTTGAAAAGGCCGATGTAAGAACTATGCTAAATAAAAGGTTTTCTATATCTAGCTAGTAGTACAAGGAGAGTCATATGTCCCTCAAAGTTCACCTGTTAATAATAACTGCATTTAGTATATTGTTAGTCAGTTCCGCAAATGCAGATTCGGATGCACTTCCATCTTGTGAAAAAAAAATTTGCAGTGATATTCTCCATGACAAAAAAATTGACCAAGCCACGGTGGTTGTATGGGAGGAGGAAGGAGACTTTATTACCAGTCAAACTTTTGAACTGGATAGTTCCGCTGTGTTAGTGAGCGAATCAGAATTTACTAAAAAAGGCAGGTCTTCTGGCATCATCGGTGAAGTCCCGTCAGCGCCTTGCTCTTCCGGTGCTTGCTCAGAAGCTACTACACTGGCATATGAAACTGCAGACGAAATCATCACTGTAATAATGACCTTTGTTTATTATGATGGACACTTAATAGATGTTCATCCAGCTGAGAGAAGAACGGAAAGGCCGTTTGAAGTAAAACAATAACTAAATCTTCCTCCCAGTCTGCCGATAAAGAAACATCAGCGTTTTTAACTCAGGTGCGTTTATGTTTCTTCGTTCTACGTTTTATGCTGTCCTTACGATGGTTTTGCTTATAGTTATTCCCGTAGAGGCGCATGCTAACAACCCCCACGAGGCTATCGGCGACGACTTAGCGGAGCAGCTTGCTAGTCAGCTCTCGCACGACAATTATTCTGACTATGGTTCTAACATTGGCGTAACTCGCTGGGTGCTGGCAGAAACGCTTGAGCAGCCGCAAGCGGGCGACTCGTTAAATGAATTAAGCCATCAGTTGAGTGAAAGTATTTATGCGCATCTTAAAGAGCGCAATTTAAGCCTGGTTGAATTTCGTGCTCAATCTTACATTTCTGTCGCGGAAGAGGGAGCAACGCTGCTTTCCCGAAACGTAGATGAGCTTGAACAACATCCTGAAATTGACTGGGTTCTGGTGGGAACTCTGTCTCGTAAGGACGCGGGAACTATGGTTAATTTGCGTATTCTCGACGGTCGTAATCAGGAAGTTTTTGCTGCGGCTAACCGTTATGTTCCTAAGCATTTGTATTGGCCAAATAAACAAACTGAGCTAGTTAACGGTCGTTTACAGCGTAACTAGAAAGAGGCACTGCCATGAAGTTATCCATTTTTGTAAGTTTTACTGCGTTGTTTCTGGGGGCCTGCACTGTGTTGCCGGCTAAACAGGAGGTCGCGCAAGCTAAAGTAGACGACGAAGAGAAAGCGGAAGAAATTTATACTCAGCCGTACAGTGCTAGGTACAGCGCCGAACTTGCCAAGCAACTGCTAAAGAATGCCAGCATCCGGTTAAATAGCGCGAAGGTGGGTATAACCAATTTAGTTGGGGTAACTGGTCAATATGATCAAAGCTCGCCGTTAAGTATGGTTCTGTCAGAGCAGTTGGTGCAGGAGTTACATCGTCGTGAGCTAAGCGTTCTCGACTTTAAAGCGACTGACTTTATCCGAGTGACTCCAAAAGGCGATTTTGCGTTAACTCGTGACTATCTGGAACTCGATGAAATAATGCCAATTACTCATGTGTTGGTTGGTACTTTGTCTCATCACCGGGGTGGCATTATGGCTAATGCCCGGCTAGTGAATATCAATACCAAAGAAGTGGCCAGTGTGGCTCAGGTATTTCTTCCGGCTCACGTAGTTCAGCAATTAAGCGAAGATCATGGCAAGCCGGTTATTAGAAAAGCCCCGTACGTAATTAGATTCCCGCTGTAGGCTAATTAAATTATAAAAGCTTTGTCACATACTGAGTAAAA
>JABXHG010000259.1 GCA_013393545.1 Alteromonadaceae bacterium
GTCAAGGCTTGCGCCACCCCGAAAACTTTCAGATGTTTTTGCCTCTCGGTCTTGACGTAACCCGCCTAAACCAGGTTAATGAGGGCCCGTTGCACAGCAGTACACCAAAACGCCCCGATACCTCAGATGGTAAAGGAGGGGATTTAAAATCCCCTTGTACGTTGTTCGATTCCGCCTCCGGGCACCACTTCCCCCTCCTAAGTGGTCCTCATTTGTACTTTAATCCCTTATTAATCAATAGCTTTAGCTAGATTAAGGTCTTTTGAAGTCCTTTTAGGTTCAGTAATATCCACACTTTTTAGTACACTGTTTAGTAACACAGAACAAAATGTACTAAAGGCGTGTTACTAAAATGCCCAGGATCACTAAACCACTGAGCGCTCGAGAAGTTAGCGAGGCTAAGCCCAAAGACAAAGAATACAATCTTTCAGATGGTCAAGGATTGCACTTGAGGGTCAAACCCTCTGGTAAGAGAGTCTGGATCTTTAATTATTTCGAGCCTTTCACCAAGCGTCGAAGAAATTTAACCCTTGGCGCCTTTCCTGATTTGTCTTTAGCGTTAGCGCGTGAAAAACGTGATGCCAACAGAAAACTGCTAGCTCAGGATATTGATCCCATATCTCACCGTGACGAGCAGTTCGAAGTTAAACGAGCTGCTGCCAACAATACATTCAAAGTAGTTGCTGAGCGCTGGATAGAAATACACCGAACAAAGGTTAAACCTGACACTGCCAACAAAATCTGGCGATCACTCGAAAATGATGTGTTCCCACGTGTCGGCTCAATTCCTATCGAGCAGCTAACCGCCCCAAAAGCCATAGAAGTCATTCAAACACTGACCAAACGAAGTAGCTTCGAAATGGCGCGTAAAGTCGCCCGGCGGATGAATAACGTCATGTCGTTCGCGGTTAATGTGGGCATCGTCCATCATAACCCTCTGACAGGCATTAATCAGATGATACCCTCATCTCGGGTTAAGAATATGCCAACACTGACTCCTGATGAATTACCGGAGCTCATGCGGGCTTTAAACTTTGCCAACATCAAATACGTGACTCGGTGCTTGATTGAATGGCAACTGCATACCATGGTCCGCCCAGGTGAAGCCGTGCAGGCCCGTTGGCAAGAAATCGACTTTGACAATGCAATATGGGCCATTCCTTCCGAGAGAATGAAAATGGGACGGCCTCATGAAGTACCTTTAACCAAGCAGTCATTGGCGCTACTCGAGTTTATGCAGCCACTGAGTGGCCACAGAGAGTTCATATTTCCTTCCGATAGGGCTCCCCTTAAGCATGCCAACAAAGAAACCGCTAACATGGCTCTCAAACGCA
Source organism: Alteromonadaceae bacterium (assembly GCA_013393545.1). The sequence goes on from JABXHG010000259.1 coordinate 1,335, forward strand.
TGGGTTTCGAGGGACGTCTTGTTGCCCATGGCCTCAGAGCCCTAGCCAGTACTACACTTAATGAACAGGGCTTTGATAAAGACGTGATTGAAGTTGCGCTGGCGCATATCGACAAAGACAAAATTCGAGCGGCATATAACCGCTCTACTTATCTGAAGCAGCGCCGGGAAATGATGGAATGGTGGTCTGAGTATATTCAGGGTGCGTCTAAAGGCTCTCTGAGTTTATCGTCCGCCGACAGTTCAGGTTGACAACTGACATTACGATTTACTAATCGCAGTAATCAGCCTATTCTTTTTCTTCATCTACAAAATCTATATATTGCTGTGCGGTGCGGTAATCAGCTTGTTCAATGCAGAAGCGGGTTAACCTGTAATCTTTTTGCATTTCCGTAATAACCGTATTATTGGCGGGAGCAAGGTCACCTTGCTCCTGCTCTGGAGCCTTTTCACCCTTCAACAACTTTTTCTTATAGTTTCCTGAGTAATGGTTTAGTGATGCGATACTGAGATCCCTTAATGCATTAAGAGTCTGAGCCATCAGAGGTTCTCTCTTATCTTTTTCCCTTCCGAGCTGATGCAGCAAATCCCAATGAAAAAGAGCTATCGCTCTTCGAAAGTTATTTCTTTGCAACGGTCTACGCTCATTATTAAGACCGTAGCTATTACTAACTACATCAGTTAATTTTTTATCTTCTCTAAATGCCTTGTTTTCCGATTTGCGGCTATTTTTTTTAGGAGGAGAAAAACCTTCATTTAGAAACATAAAGGCTCCAGTTTTCCCTTGCTTAAACCAGAAAACTTGGTCCTTCAAAAAGGCGACCACTTTATTCCTATCGCTTATACTTCGATCAATAAATAGTGCGACACTATAACCCTTTTCAGCGCCGATGGTTTGCCTCCCCGCCTTGTGCCATTTTTCTTCAATTTCACTCTCTAACTTGTTCATCGCGTCTTTCTCGTGAAAGAAAACGGCAAGATCCCAGCCAGTTTCAAAAGTTTGTTTGTTTTTTGCTGTCGAGATTTTTATTCCTTTCGGCCAGTCACCTTTTTTTGGAAACAAGTACATATGAAGCCTTCCTTCAGAAAAGAAATCTTTAGGATTCATATAAACAAACGCTTCCCACAATAACGACGGATCAGGTTCCAAACTCAACGGAATAATTTGAAACCCATAATAGTGAGTCCAGTGATGCAAAACCTTGAGAGATGCCCGTTCTGACTCATCAAGCTTTTCAAACGGGAAATTATACTTACGAGATAGCTGACCATAAACAAAATCTGTCTCTGTTCCTGAGTATACCTTTCTATGGTGCTCATATATCAGGCAGTTAACAAAATTGTGAAAGTCGACTAAATATTCACCAACCAAGCCAAGAGCAAAGTGAGCTTTAGGTCGCCACTTTAAATATGCATTCTCAATGCTTAAAACCGCCTTATCAAACTCATTGAGTAAATCCTGATCGTCTCTAAGAAGTTTTATAAAATGCCTATTACAGTACTGAAAGCGCCACCAATCCTGATAAAAGCTCTCTTCTCCAGCGTTGCTTAACCGGAACTCATTCTCTCTATTACCCTTTGATTCCATTACTATTTTTCACTTTTTTGAAATTACCGCTTTGGTTTCACTATTTACTTAGCCCGGTGAATCATCTTAACTTTTTCCTGCATTAAGCCAGTTTTAAAGAAGGAGGCAGCATGCAAAAGTTAAGCAAATTACCAGGCCGAGTATTAAGGCTACAGGAGGTGCTTGATTTATTGTCGATCTCAAAATCGTACCACTTTGCGAAGTTAGATAAAAACTCGAAGCAGTACGATCCCACATATCCAAAGCCGATCAGTCTAGGAGAGCGGTCGGTTCGTTACATTGAGCAAGAAGTTATTGACTGGATTAATGAACGTAAGGAGGAGCGGAATGCATCATGATTTAATGATGACACCACCTACTTCGGGTAGGAGTTTAGAAGGAGGGCTCCCCAATTGCCCGATAGTAGACGCGTGTGTCGAATCAGTTGGAAGCACTGTTCAAGCACCGAACTTATTGACATTAAATGTCGCACTTGGCGCTATCTCAACTATTGTCCAATGCCTTGCCGATGTAGAACCTGTTTACGGAGGTCGAATACCGACACCAATTTATATATGCACTAAAGGTGAATCAGGGCTCAGAAAGTCTGCTGTTGCGGCGCGAGTTAACAAGCCAATTTATAACTTTGAAAAAGAGCAAATGAAGGAGTACGACCAGAAAAGAGAAATTTATGAGATAAAGCTAGAGGTCTTTGAGGAGAAACTAGAAACTAAGAGAAATAAGCTAAAAGCAGCAGTGATATCCGATAATGCACAACGTATAGAAACAGCCCAAGATGAACTGAACAAGTTCATGGCCAAGAAGCCGCAACCCCCGGCTAAGGAGACATTACTTGTAGAGGATTCAACAGGAGAGGCAATTCAAGAGGAAATGTATAATGGATATGGCTGCATAGCAGTGTTATCCAGTGAAGGAGGTATTGCGCTTAATGGACATACCCTTAGACATCTCCCGTTTTTTAACGCCCAATGGTCGGGCGAGTCACTTTTAAAGCATCGAAAAACATCTGGCAATCAGTCTCTTGAAAATACGAGGCTTACGCTATCACTTTTGGTTCAAGACGCTGCTATCAAAAAGTTCAACGATAAACATGGTGACGAGGCCACAGGTATTGGCTTCTGGGCTAGATTTCTTTTCAGCTGCCCACTTAATAATCAGGGCTCTAGATTCATAGAGCCTAATAACTTAATAACACAAGACACGGAAGGAGAACGCAATTTTACCGCAAGGCTCGAAGAGCTTCTTGATCAACTGAAGCAGGTGCGACAGAACTATGACTCAGGATCTCGTAAGCTAATTAAGTTTTCTGACGAGGCACGAAAGTACGCAATAGATTTATACAATGAAATCGAGAATTCGCAAAACCCAGGAGGACGATTAGAATACGCAACGGATCATGGCAGTAAGTTATTTGAAAACATAACTCGGCTGGCCGCTCTTTTGACATATTTTGAACTAGGCTCTGGAGCCCGAATAAGTTTAGGCATTCTTCAAGACGCAGAACGAATAGCCTTTAGCTGTTCTGACGACTTCCTAAAATATTTTCAGCAATACCCTGATTATGTAAATAAAACTCTAGCCGTGCTCAGTTATCTACAACAGCTCCGCGACAATGGCGAGAGGTATTGCAGGGCTGCCGAACTTCGTAGAAGCAGACTAGCTGTGTTACGCAATACAGAGGTCAGGGACCAAACTCTGAGTCTACTTATCGCATGGGGTGAGATAACAGTCTTTACGTTTCCAAAGACTGGTTTAGTTGTCATCGATTTGAAGCCAAAGCTTGTATATGACCCTTGTATGTGGTCTGAGTTCTGCAACAAGGAGAAGCTGTCTCAATTCTACCTGATGAATCCACCTTTGAGCCAAACGCCTCTGCAAGCTCAAACGTTTTCACGTTGGCGGTAGCTAAGGAAGTTTCTTTTAATTCATATCAAAGGCCTAGCGGGCGGTCATGAATCAAAACAAGGCCGCCCCCAAAACCAACTCGGCCCATAAAACGGATATTCCTGATACGGATATCAGGTGTATCAGGATTTTGGACCATTTCGATTTGAAATCGGCTCGATAACGGCACTCGCTACGAGGAATTGATCAGCCTCGTAGCATTGCCCAACCGGCAATTTTTTTGCCAGTCAAATACTAACTTCCGAACAACGGAGATTAGTCAAAATCGTCGAGAACGCTGTCACTTGAGATCCAAAAGTGCAGCGAATGCCGACAGGTGTTTTCTCGGTAATAGTAATACTTATAACTACCACTGTGTACATCATTCATTGGTACGTCTAGTAACCAATGCTTAGCCAGTGATAGGTAAGCCCCCAAGCTTACCGTCTGACTAATGGTTAAAGATTACATGATCAGATCAGTTATGAGTATTCAATGATCATGGAGCTAATTATGAACTTACCAACACGCAATCCAATGAACCATAACCAAACACTGTATTACGACACTTCGTACAAAGGCTTTCCGTTATGGTCTCAACATGCGCCATATATTAGAGAAGATTTAAGTGGTCTGCATGACACGATGGAAAGAGCGCTTAATGAGCATTCACGGACGTTAGCGGTTCGCTTTGATTTGAAAGTGCCTGTAGCCGGTATGTCTCCGTATCGTGTAGCACCGATGGAAGACTTTTTTAGAGCTATCAACCGAAAAGTTAGAACCAAATATGAGAATGATAAAAAGCATACCCCTTATCCTCACGAGTCTACTGTCCGCTATGTCCAAAAAGTCGAGCAAAGCGTGCAGTCTCCGTATGAACACTACCATGTCGTTCTCTTCGTCAATAACGACGTATTCAGGCAAGTGGGTAATTTAGGACACAGTGATAAATGGGAGCTAGCTAAAATCATTCGGGAGGCTTGGCATAAAACTGTTGGCGTTAGTAAAGATACAACTGAATGCCTCATACACGGCACTTCACCGTCTTACTACCGTCTAAAGGGTCTGTTAAATTCTTTTGACCCTGATCATCAAGAAGCATTTCGACATTTCAGTTATTTATGCAAGGAAAAGACGACGCTTTATCGTCGGGGACGCCCTGCGTTCACAACTAGCCGCAAATAGGACAAACAAGAAAGCGCCAGCATAGGGCACTAAGCAACGTAGAAAAGCCCCAGGGATAACCTCTTCTACGTGCGCAGCTACAGTAAAACCACAATAATCCCC
>JABXHG010000026.1 GCA_013393545.1 Alteromonadaceae bacterium
CCACATGGGGCGGGTGGGGTTGCTGTGCAGGACATGGCCCTGGAAAACGCGACGGTGGGGCCGTGGTATTACTCGGGCGGGGGCCGGGGGGTGGTGCGGGATGGCACGCGGATTATGGTGGAGGACAGCCGCCTGCCGCTGGGGCCGGGCGAGAAGCCGATGATGAAGAAAGTGCGCTTCCGTACCTTGGGCTGCTACCCGCTGACGGGTGCGGTGGAATCCGAGGCCGAGACGTTGCCGGAGATCATCCAGGAAATGTTGCTGACCACTACCTCGGAACGCCAGGGCCGTGTGATTGACCACGATTCCGCCGCCTCCATGGAGCAAAAGAAACGCGAAGGGTATTTCTAAGGAGTTGTTATGTCTCACGCATCAGCATTGATTGAAGAAGATATCCTCGCGTACCTGGACCAGCACGAGAACAAGGACCTGCTGCGGTTTCTCACCTGCGGCAGTGTCGACGACGGCAAATCCACGCTTATTGGCCGGTTGCTGTTTGATTCCAAACTGATTTTTGAAGATCACCTGGCGGCGCTACACAAGGACAGCGAGCGCATGGGTAATGCCGGCGAAGCGCTGGACCTCGCGCTGCTGGTGGATGGCCTGGCCTCCGAGCGGGAGCAGGGTATTACCATTGATGTTGCGTATCGTTATTTTTCCACTGACAAACGCAAGTTCATCATCGCCGACACCCCGGGCCACGAACAGTACACCCGCAACATGGCCACCGGTGCCTCCACCTGTGAGCTGGCTGTCGTCATGATTGACGCCCGCAAAGGCGTGCTGACCCAGAGCCGCCGGCACAGCTTCATCGTCAGCCTGTTGGGGGTTCGCCACGTGGTGGTGGCCATCAACAAGATGGATCTGGTGGGCTTCTCCGAAGAGCGGTTCAACGAGATCAAGGCCGAGTACCAGAAGCTGGCCGACCAGCTGGGCCTGGAAGACGTGTATTACGTGCCCATTTCTGCCCTTAACGGCGATAACGTGGTGAACCGCAGCGAAAGCACGCCCTGGTACCACGGCGAAACCATGATGAACATTCTGGAGCAGGTGGAAGTTCGCGACGATCAGAACGTGACCGACCTGCGTTTTCCTGTGCAGTATGTGAACCGCCCAAATCTGGATTTCCGGGGCTACTGCGGCACCCTGGCCAGCGGCGTGGTGCACAAGGGCGACGAGGTGGCGGTGCTGCCTTCTGGCAAAACCTCCCGCGTGAGTGGCATTCATACCTACGAAGGCGAGATCGAGCGCGCGTGGCCGGGCGATGCCATTACCATTACGCTGGAAGACGAAGTGGACATTTCCCGGGGCGATTTGCTGGTGCATGCCAACCAGATTCCGGCCATGGGCAACCGCTTCGCCGCGCATATCGTGTGGATGAACGAAGACGCGCTGGTGCCGGGACGGGAGTACGGTATCAAGATTGGTACGAAGGTCACCAATTGCTGCGTGAACCAGGTGCTTGAAGAGATCGACGTGAACACCCTGGAGCGTTTCGAGGACGCAGAAGGCGGCCTGGCACTGAACGCTATTGGCCTGTGTGATGTGGAGCTGGCTGAATCGGTCGTCGTCGAGGATTACCAGCACCACTTCGGCACCGGTAACTTCATTCTTATTGATAAGATGACCAACGTGACCGTGGCTGCCGGCATGGTGCAGCGGGCGCTGGATGCGTCGGGTGAGAGTAAGCGTGAGTACACTGAAGCCGAGCGGAACCTGAACAAGTTCATCCGTGAGAATTATCCGGAGTGGGGGTGCAAAGCGGTATGAATGATGGCTCGAAAGATATCGTTTGGCATAATCACAAAATTACTCGCGCCGAGCGTGCGAAAAACAAGAACCAGAAGCCCTGCCTGCTCTGGTTCACTGGCCTGAGCGGCAGTGGTAAATCCACCATTGCCAACGCGCTGGATGTCGCGCTGCATGAGCGCGGCTACCACACCTTCCTGTTGGACGGCGACAACGTGCGCCATGGCCTGTGCAGCGATTTAGGCTTTTCGGACGAAGACCGGGTAGAAAACATTCGCCGCATTGGTGAGGTGAGCAAGCTGTTTGCTGATTCCGGCCTGATCGTCCTGAGCGCGTTTATCTCCCCGTTTGTCAGCGACCGGCGTATGGTACGCAAGCTGTTTCCGGCCGGAGAGTTCATTGAAGTGTTTATGGATACGCCGCTGGACACTTGCGAAGACCGTGACCCCAAGGGCCTGTATAAAAAGGCTCGGGCCGGCGAAATTAAACGCTTCACTGGTATCGACTCCCCGTACGAAGCTCCGCCGCATCCGGAAGTGCGCCTGGATACCAGCACCATGAGCGTGGATGAGTGTGTGGATAAGCTGATTCAGCACCTGACCAGAAACATCCTGATTCATTGATCTGCCAGTTTCTGGCCGTATAGGAGTTATTGATGGATTGGCAGGCGGGGTTAACGCTGTTTACGCTGGCCGGGGTGTTGGGCACATTGGCGCTCACACGGATTTCGGCAGATCTGGTGCTAATGTCGGCACTGGCGCTGTTGTTGATTACCGGCGTGCTGGGCCCGGCTGAAGCGCTTGCGGGTTTTGGTAACCCAGGCGTTATCACCATTGCCACGTTGTATATTGTGGCCGCCGGCCTGAAGGAAACCGGGGCGATTCAGTGGATTGCCCGTTTGCTGCTGGGCCACCCGAAAACCGGGCGCGGTGCCCAGCTGCGAATGATCGCCCCCACCGGCGTGATGTCTGCTTTCATGAATAACACGGCCGTGGTGGCCATGTTTATTCCCGCCATACAGGACTGGGCGCAACGCCTGGGTATTCCGGCTTCCCGTCTTCTGTTGCCACTGAGCTATGCAGCCATTCTCGGAGGCACTTGTACCCTGATTGGCACCAGCACCAACCTCGTGGTGGATGGCCTGCTGCAAAGTGAGCAGGGCATTCAACTTGGGTTGTTTGAGCTGGCTTGGGTGGGCGTGCCGCTGTTAGTAGTGGGCGGGGGCTTTCTGGTGCTGTTTGCCTCAAAGCTGTTGCCGGACCGAGGTGGCCTGACCGAAGAGCTCGACCTGGTTCGCGAATACGGCGTGGAAGTGGAGGTGATGCCGGGGGCACTGGACAGCAAAACCATTGCCGAGGCAGGCTTACGGGCGCTGAATTACGGTTATCTTACGGAGATTGATCGTGGGGGAAGGCTGATTACTGCCGTGGAGCCAGACCGTACACTGCAGGCTGGAGACAAGTTGTATTTTGTCGGTGCTCCGGAGTGTGCCAGTGAATTGCGCCGTATTCACGGTTTGAAACCCGCTAATGGCAATGTTCACAAGCTGGAGCTGGAGAACCACCAGCGCTGCCTGGTGGAAGTGGTACTTGGGCCGGAGTTCGCCGCGCTGGGCTCCACGGTACGCGATAGTCGTTTCCGCACTCGCTTTAATGCTGTGATCTTGTCTGTGTCCAGGGAAGGCAGGCGAGTGCCCGGCAAGCTGGGCGACATTACCTTTCAGATGGGCGACACCCTGCTGCTGGAAGCCAGCCAGCAGTTTGAAGAGCAATACCGTTTTAGGCGGGATTTTCTGTTGGTTAGCGCTCTGAATAATTCCACCCCTCCGGATTTTCACAAGGCGCCTCGCGCTCTGGCGATTCTGGCGGTGATGGTCCTGTTGAGCGCCAGCGGCTTGCTGGCGATTATGGAAGCGGCATTCCTGGCGGCTGGCGCCATGATTGTCGCTGGGTGCATTACCGCCAGCCGCGCCCGGCGCAGTGTTGATTTGCCGGTGTTAGTGGTGATTGCCTCATCTTTTGCACTGGGCAATGCCATGACGGAAACCGGCACCGCTCAATGGATTGCGAGTGGTTTGCTCAGCCTTGGCCCGCTTACGCCCTGGATTGCCTTGGCTATCGTCTACGCTTTAACTGCTATTTTTACGGAATTGATCACCAACAACGCCGCTGCGGTGTTGATGTTTCCCATTGCGTTGGCTGTGTCGGAGCAATTGGGCGTGAACTTCCTGCCTTTCGCCGTGGCGGTGATGTTTGCCGCCTCTGCTTCGTTTATCACCCCGCTGGGGTATCAAACCAACCTGATGGTGTATGGCCCGGGGCGCTATCGGTTCACTGATTACATGCGAATCGGGATACCGCTGAGCCTGGTGGTGGCCTCGGTGGCGCTTGGGTTGATTCCGTTGGTTTGGGGGTTTTGACCCGGCGCTCGGTTTGATTTGGGCATAAATTATGACAACAACAAATAACTGGCATGTCTACAGCCTGAAACGATCAGGGGACGCTTCTCAAAAGGAGCTTCTGATGGCTGCCTCTTCTCCCATTATTTACCGCCTTGCTTTCGGTGAAGGCCCAAAAAACAAGGACGTTTTTTCTCGCAGTATCAACTGGGACCGCATTCTGCTTCTTAAGTCGGGCTCTGACCTGGTGGGCTATCTGCAGTTCTATCAGGATGGGGTGGGTCCCCATGATGTTTCTTTTGCTGATGTTAAGGCAGTGTTCGGATTATGGAGTTCCTGGCTCAGATACATCGTCTATAAGCTGATCAAAAGGCGCTTTGATCGCCGTGGCACTTACCTTTACCACATAACCATCGCAAAGCCGTATCGCGGACAGGGAGCGGGGAATTTTCTGACCAAAGCCTGGCTGGATTTTCTGCGCTCCAGGGGGGTGCGTTCAGCAAGCCTGGAAGTGTGGGAAAAAAACACACCTGCCATTAAGTGTTACGAGTCCCTCGGCTTCAGAATTGTTAAAAGAACTTCGTTTAAGTATTTGAATAGATTTAACTTTATTGGCGATAAGGCGCTGTTAACCATGGAGAATGGCGATATCTGACCGGTAGTGGTCGGGAGCCGCTGTTGCCAACCAAAGTCAGCTTGGCTATGGCTGCGCTAATTTTTATAAAAAGGTAAGAATATGAAACCGATTGTCATTATTCTCTTTTCGTTTTTCTTGTTTGGTTGCAGTACATCCGGCCCACTTAAGCTTGACAATGATTTCATAAAAAACGAGCTGGCTGGCAAGAGCATGCATCATACGGATAACAACGAGGCGTATATCTTTTTGCCCGATGGAAGGATGATTTACGCGTATGGCAATACGGGTGAAAAGCGTGCCGGCTCCTACTTTCTAAAGGACACCATGGGATATGGTCGCGTTGTTTGTCTGGTTAGTGGCGTAACGGTCAGAGCTGCGAAGCAGGCTCGTTGTGTGCGTTTTTACGATTACGGAGCTGAAGACTGGTTGGGCAGGACGGTCTTCAGTGCAGATATCTTCCAGTGTCACTCTCTTCAGTCGGAAAAGGCAAGTTGTCGGTTGGTTTCGGTGTTAAAAACGTCCTACACGGTGCATGACAAAGTGGCTGTGCCAGCGAGAGATAGCCGGTTCGTGGCACTTGATGATTTTACCGTGGTTGACAAGACCACCCAGCTCCAGTGGATGCGGTGTACTCTGGGCGAGGAATCGATAATTAATATTGCCTGTATGATGCGGGAGAATCTGAAGTCTGAATATGATTCCATGGCGGATGTAAATTCACATATAAAGATGATAAATGAAGAGAGATTCGCAGGGTATAACGATTGGCGACTGCCGACAACGGAAGAACTATCAGGGCTTTTAACATGCCGCTGGGAGTATGGAAAAGATAAGTGTGAAAAAGTTGACTATTATGATTACATTGTCGGAATTGAACTGGATAAGTGGTCTCTTATCGATCCTGTTTTCTCAGGATATAAGGAGCCATATTTGACATCGGACAGGGATGAAAACGGCGGTATAGTCTTCGTTGATTTTGATAAGGGGTTTGACTATACAAGCAAAGAAAGCGCAGTGATGGGGCCTGATAGGTATCAGAGTAAGTACGATGATAATGTCTTTTATATCAGGTTGGTGCGTGACAGGAATTGATTTTATGCGGGCTTGCTACTTAGTATTCTTTTCACCTCTTTTGCTGTTCTGTGCTGATGCATTTTCCATGAATCTGGATGATGCAGATGCTCTTTTTAACGATATAGCAGTATCTCAAGATGATTACCAGTGCTACAAGGACGAAAACCTGAAGGCGTGTGTAGATGAGTACGGGAAGCACCAATATGGGTCAGGTTTTGCCCGCAAGGCCCATGATAAGGTTTATGAGATCCTGCTCGAAAGGAAAGATACCCGAGAGCTGGAGTTTGTTCTCTCAAAAAATATAATAACCGATTCCAAAAAAAAGCAACGGTTGGATAATATTCTCTACAAAAATTATAAAGAAATGGCCTCATCAGGTAGGAACACTCGGGTACTTGTTAAAGCCTACCAGTTAAAACCGAGCCGGGAGCTTGCTACACGGTTTGCAGAGCGGGCAAGCATTTCGGATTTGGTGTGGGCAGCGGATAAGAGGATTCTGGGTGACGCAAGTTTGCAGAAAGTCATTGTCAGACGTGCCAAGGAGGATGGTGCGTTTGCCATGGATTTATTCGAGTCTTTCGAAACACTGGCTCGCAAGCCGAAAAAAGCTGGTGCCAAAGATGCGTCGGTTGCACTGCAGAAAGCCTATCGAGTTTACGCAAGGAATTCTGATGGCTCCCGGAAATATATGTTGAAGGCGTACGATTTGTCGGGATCGGAGCAAGACCTTAAAGAGATCATTGCAACTAACAGCTCTCAGGATTCTTATCAATTGAGCCAGAATCAATTGGCGGGTAATCAGTCTTTTAAAGATTTTCTGATAGATGACCTAAAAACTAAAGGCGAGCCGTCATCACTCTATTTTCTGGCGAAATTGACAGGGGATAGTAGTTATATTAATAAAGCCATCAGTTACGAGTTGAAAGGGCAGAATGCTGCAAGACTGGATGACCTTTTCAGTTTGTACTCTGAAGAGTTGAGGAGTGTAGAGGATATCCCAACATTCTTTGGCTTTTTACGGCAGTGTCAGAAGTGTAAAAAGAATGAGTTTCTTCACACGGCCCAACGCTTGCCTGGTTTTGGTGATTCTTTTTCTGATGGAAAGCTCTACAACTCAGTAGAGTATCGTTATGTTCTTACTTATATCGATCCGGTTGTTGAAATTTTTTCTGATGGTGACTCGTACGGCGTAAATCTTGATTATGGTGAGTACACCTTTAATCGGAAGGAGTCCGGGGATTGCGATTTTAAAAGGAGCAGGACAGTAACTCGGTCGTTGGGATTTTTTGAAGGCGTTTTTAATGCTATTGGTAATGAAAATTATCAAGGAAAAAGAATAGATTATAATATTTATTCCTGTCGAACTACAGAGGAGAGCAGGAGTAACATATTAAAATTCCTCGATCGGGTGGGCGTAAATCCGTCTGAGTCGTTTCGTTATGGGTTGTTAGAGCATAGTTGGGAAAATGAAATGCGTGTTGGTTCGAGTTATATAAAAGGAACAGCATCGGACCGTTACGCTTCAGACATGAAGAATATGTGTCTTGGGGCAAGAAGTGGTAGTTTAAGTCAAATGTGCTACAACATAAAAAGTAGCGACTTGAAAAATGCCTGTCTGGGGATGTCTAATCACTCAGGTATGTGCTATAACGTTGAAAACAGGGATATGAAAAACCTCTGTCTGGCTGGTAGCGGGGAATTTCCCGATTTTTGTTACAATATTAAAAATAATGACATGAAGAATGCGTGTCTGGGGGTAACCAGGGATTCCAGTCATTGTTATGGGGTCAGGAATTCCAATTTGAAATTGATGTGTCTGGGTATTTCCAATGCCAAGAGTAATTGCTACAGCATTGAATAATAAAATATATGCAGGCAGTGGAGTCAGGCGGTGAAAAATAATAGTGAGGAGAGTAACTGTCATTCTCAGCAACTCGATGAGGCGTTGCGGCGGGCAAGAACTCTGAGGCCGCCGGTAGCGGTTCCCCCCGCCCCTGTCAACGTGGGTATTGTGCAGCGTATGAACCGTGCGCAGCATAATTTGTTAGCGATGTGGCGCGAGAAAGACTATTCCATCTATAGCTCCAAACTGCATCTCGTCAATCAGGATTACGTAATTTGCAATAGCCCTGATACGGTGCGGCGCGTTTTTCTTGAACAGCACGATAACTACGACCCGTCGTCTGTCAAGGTAGTTGGAACTTGATTCCTGTCGGCTCTAATGAGCCACGCACTGCTCTTTAACAGTTTGCTCCTCGGGTAGTGGGTTTAACCACACCGCTCCCACGGGGTCGCAGTTGCGAATACCGGCTGACCAACGGCC
>JABXHG010000260.1 GCA_013393545.1 Alteromonadaceae bacterium
GGATCTTGCTATTCATTTTGGCCTATTGTTATATTTTTTTGATTTAAACACATAGAACCTAAATATTAGAGCCTGAAGCGTAGCTGCCACACCAAAAACAATACCCGTCTCTAAGCCACCAAATGTTGCTATAGCTAATACTATCAATGCGCCGGGCAACAAATAGTATAGGTATTTCGGCTTTGACCACTTACATATTGCCCAATGAAACGGGAGGCCGATAGTAAGCCAACCCGCAACAGATAAAGCAAGGTAAACTGAAGCAACCCAACCGAATAATGCCAGGAAATCTTGTATTGGATACATAAAAACTGGGATGCCAATTTCATAAAAAGAGTAGCCCACTCCGAGAAGTAGAACCCACCCAATACTGCGGAATATTGCCCCATCCCAATTACCCATTAACGCTGACTCCTGGCGAAATAACCGCCCACAGCATGGCTATGTGAGACTTCACAGTAACCCTTTATTTTTCTTAAATCGTCTAATCTTACTACGCATGTTTTTCATTGGTGATGATGTATTAAACTGAATCATGCGGCCCAACGTCCATTTATCGTACCAAGTAGTTTCGTAGAGATCATAGTTACTTAAGCTTGAAATCAGTGAAAGCAGTTCATTAACTGTCGATTCAAGCTCCTTTAGCAGGGCTTCATATTTCCAATCAGCATATTGTTCATGGAAATGCTCTGCAAGCAAACCCAACTGATTCCATTTAAAACCGGCTTCTGGAAATTCAACTGGCAGCCCTTGAGCCTTCAACCTATGCCATTTCAATACCAACTTACCCCAACCAATAAGGTAAGCAACCGTGTCACAGACACTGACTTGCGTGCCTTTTATATTTCCCTCAACATTACGCTCTCGTGTCAATTCGACAGGTACTGTCCGATAATCTGCCATAAGCTTGTCAAATATTGAGTTGATAGCAAGTTCCAACTCTTCTTTTGATTGTGGAACGGATGGAAACGGCTTGTTATGTGTTTTTCTCATAACCGGAACCTTGCACAAAAAATTTGAACGCTAAAAGTGGTGGCAACAAAATAGCTGACCAAATAGTTGATAGAAACAAGATAGCCATGAGGATGGATATACCACCTCCCTCCAGCTCAAAATTAATGGCGTATGCTGTGATCACAGATAAAACCACGCATAAAAAGGTCATTTTAATAGGTGGAAAGTAATACTTCTCAGGAAGCCATTTAGCTGATAGTGACCAAACCAGCAAACATGGCCCAGCCGAAAGACATGCCAGTAAAACTACAAAGCCTATGAATATGATTATTTCCAACTACAGAATTCTCCCTGACACATAACGCTCCGCTCTGCGGAAATCTGGAAGCGCAAGCAAGTAAATTTTCCGTAGTAGCGTTGTTAGTTTCACAACCCAAACACCACCTCAAACTTCTCTCCATTGTTTAATCTTTCCAACCCTGAATACAAACTTTTCGTATGTATTGGTTCAACAGCTATTCTTGATGCTTGGTAGTATTTCACATTTGTATTTGGAAAGTCTCTTAGGAAAAAAATAGACTTAACTTTTGCCAGGTCTTCCTCTGTTACCTCTATATTTTCAAGTAAAAAAGGTTTGCGATAGTCAACTTTAATACCGGTTCCTTCAATAAACCAGGCTGGTAATTGCGTAAGCTCTACAAGAAGGTCAGTTCTGTGCCTCACCTCTGCATGAACAAATTCATGCGCTATCACGTCGGTGTTGAGCCCCTTAGGGCCTAGAAATATGCACTCTCTAAAGAACCCTGATATTTGCATGCCCGTTGGATTAAAGCCAAAACTGGAGTACTTATTCTCAGTTGTAGCAATAATTCTTGGTGAAGATATAGGGTTACCATACACACTTGAAACTCTTTCGATTGCATCATTTATTGCTTCTACCAAGTTCGATTTCTGTGCTTCGTCGAGGCTGTCATCAACATAGAGATTTGTTGAAATCTGAGAAAAATGTGTCTGCCCGATCATTTCGCATGCTATCGCCCCCTTTTTAAAGAAGATAAAAGACGCAAAAAGAAGCAATATAAAAACAGGTAAAAGAATTTTAAATATTCGCACAAACTTTCCTTGTGAAACTAACGCCAAGCTAAACGGTGCAGCTTTGCTGCGTTCTTGCTTGAGCGCCTTATTATATTTTTACTCGTACTTTGCCATTTCATTCAGCAGCTCTTCTTTGAGATCGTGTGGCTCGATACACCAGAATGTCCATTCGCTGTTTGGGAATACGGCAACTTTTACATTATCGTGCTCGAAGAGCGGAAGCCAATGATCTAGCAATTCTTCAAGGCTGATTTCGACAGCCTTGTGTCCTGGAAAATTCTTATCAGTAATTTTCTGAGCATACTCAAAATGAGGCCAGAGCGGAAAATATTCAAAATCTTCAGGAGCCAACGGAACTAGCCAACCTTCGTCACTTTTGACGCCCCACATTTGTTGCCAGTCGGCCACTTTACCAATGAAGTGATCGAAGCGTTTAGAACTATCCAATGCTAAAACAGCTTCAAACTGTTTTTCATTCATTCTGTATGGCATTGACCCTCCCTAAAAACATAACGCCCAAATATGCGGTGCCCGGCGCGTGAAACGCGCGTACATAATTTGCTTGTTAAGCATGACTGTGCTCCAAAAATACAGCTTCAAGCCCCCCTTTAATTGTATTGGCCATATCGAGAGGGCTGCGCCCATGTTCATTTTTATCGCCTGCTTTTGCTCCAGCCTTCAATAAGGCAACCACACAGGAGAAGTCACCTCTAGCATTGATGGTAGCTGTCCATAACGGTCCATTCCCATGCAAATCTACCAAATTTGGGTCAGCACCGTTTGCGAGCGCCACTTCTATTGCATTGGCATTCGAATCCTGCGCATAGAAGTGTAAAGGGCACCAGCCATTGTCATCTTGACGATTTATGTCAAGGCCACTCTCAATTAGCTTTTGAACAACCTCGGAATCACCGGCATAGTGCATGTCAGTTCTACCGTATTCATCCACCCCCGGCCGAGGATTCTTCTTAAGGATCTTTCCGACCATCCACACTCCCTTTATGTGCTTAACGCCCACTTAAGGGGCTGACAACGCTTTGAGCCGTTTGTTATGTGCATGCTACTTGGTTCCACTGTTTAGCTGTAGTAAATCCCATTTGTTGCCATACAGATCTTCGAATACCACTACAGTTCCGTACTCTTCAACTCGAGGCTCTTCATTAAACACGACACCATTTACCTTCATTAACTCATAGTCTCGCCAAAAATCATTAGTTTGTAAGAACAAGAAGACACGACCACCTGTTTGATTTCCTACAGCTCGGGATTGTTCGGGAGTACTCGCTTGAGCTAAAAGCAAGTTCGTTCCGTTGGAATTAGGAGGAGAAACTTGAACCCAGCGTTTACCGCCACCTAAGTCAGTATCTTCAACCAGTGTGAATCGAAGTTTTTTAGTGTAGAACTCGATAGCATCATCGTAATTTTCAACGACTAGAGCAATACACCCGATTTGCTGTTGAACAGATTTAGACATGCTGGTTTCATCAATGAACTCGTATTGTGATGATGGCAGTTCTTGACGCAGTAGTTCTAGTCCTTTTTTCGCTGCTTGATTGAACCGTTGCCGTTCTTCCTCTGACCAGTAATTGTCAGAGTCTGCTGGAGAACTCCAATCAAACGAAGTGTCAAACCAAGAGATCAAGTACTGTATCCAACGATTGGTGTTTTCAGAAAGAGGCAATTCCCAATGTTCAATGGGATAACCAAATTTCTCTCGGGCATCTTCATTCTTTGCCCAAAGACACACACCACTGCCAAGGTCAAAAAAATATCGAATCTCGTAGGTCATTGAACCCTGCCTATAGACGCATAACGCCCGCAGCACGCGCGGCTTTGTAGTGAAGGCGAAGCCGCAACGAAAAAGACGTCGCCGTGCCTGCGATTGTTAGGCATTTTTAGTTTTGATCCCAACCATTGTGCTCCTCGCACCAATCATAAAGAATGATGATCCGCTCAAGCTCATAGGTTGCTCGGAAAAGATCTCCGTATAGCTTGCGGTCACTAAAATTTGCCATGCTTTGCGTAATAGCGTTGTTCGCTAAAAACTCATGTGCAATATAATTCCTGTGATCAACCACGCTCTCAAGAAAAGCAATAAAGTCAGGACGCAGCCCTTTATCTCTCAATTCATTTTTTACGCGCCCCAAGGTCCACCTTTCCATCGACTCTTCCGAGACATTGTACTTTCTGGTAAGTAAGGACTTTAATGCCATTTCAAGGAGCTGGGCTTTCCCCATGAACATTGCATAATTTTCTAAATGGCTCAGCCCTTTGTATTCTTCGAATTTCTTCAGCACTCGTTCTTTTATCTCTTCACCAGACAAAGAAGGTTCATTTTCCATTGCTGACCCCATATCAGTTGCGCCTGCCTAACGCTTCAATCAGTTGCCTCGTCAGCGGTCGGCTGCATTGATTTGTTAGACGAATTTGGACGCTCTAGCAACCCCAGCAGTCCTATCATCAGACCAAAACCTAAGATCGGCCCTGCACCATATCCAACGAGCGGGGCTGGAGTAATTCCTGCCGTTGAGCATACAAATAGCGCCGCATAGTATGCCGCTACGGAGGATAACCAGTAAGGGCCATTAACAGATTGAATCCACAGTCCCACAATAAGCGCAATGGCACAGGCTATAATGGCGATCCCGGCAAATAATGAGTGTCCAAGAGCCAAGACGAAAACTTCCTCTACATGTGGCACCGGTGCGAGGGGATCTGGTAAAGAAAATGTCCACATGGCAAGCCATATAATCGGAAACGCGACAACAGCTAGCCGAATTACACCAAGTCGGCACTGCACAACAATAACAATTGAAGCAACCAGCAACGCAAGCACCTGAGACGCATCTGGCTGCAAAGCCAGCAACAGAGCAGCCCCTAGGACGGCGGCGAAGGAGAGCATTTGGCGCTTGCCGTCTTTGTCAGCAAAAATCGCACAAGCTGCGATAAACGAGGGCAACAAGAGCGGCGCGACATAAAGCCTCGATGGCCCGACGGAAATCCAACGCTCAGGCCCTGATGAGTCCCCAAATAGTGGTATCACCAACCCGATTAAAGTCAGGATGACTATAAAAAAGGCCGTAAGCTGTCGATTACCCAACTTGCTCATATGACTGCCCGCCAAGGCAAGGCAGCAGGCCAGGAAAATAGCCAACAAATGAGTAATCCAGACACTCCTCCCCACAGCAGCTAAAGCAAGAACGATAAAACTGCCAACAATCGACGGGGCCGCTACGATGAATAATGATAGATACGAAGAACGCATATTCTGCCTAACGCCCGCATTTGGGGCCGTAGTGAAGCGCAGCGTAACGGAGGTCCCAGCCCACGCAGTGGGCATACAACATGCGCTTGTTATGTGTTTTACTTAGTTTCATTGACGTAAATTTTGTACTCTTTTCCTCGGTCGTCGGTTGCGATCATGAATTTACGATGGTCTGCTGGCCAGACGAAGTGAAGCGACAATATTTTATCCAGCTCTACGTTTTGAGATTCCATCAAACCCTTCAGCGAGTCACCCCAATAACCGATTGATTTTTTTATTCTAGGGGTAGCCATTTTGCTTGGCTCAAATTTTCGGGCGAGCCAGTCAACTTCGATGTCATAGCCTTGCCTATGGATTTCGCACAACTCATCAATGGTGTAATCGCCATCTATGTAGTTCATTAGGCTGGTAAAGCTGCACCCAAAGTTGTGAATTGCTGAGTAGATATTTTTATACTTCATAGCTTAGATGACACATAACCTTTGTATATTGTGCATGCGCACTTTGTAACTCACTCAATTTCTAATTCCCAGTCTTTAAGCTACTGATACAGAAAATATTTTCACCAAGTAACCTGCTGAAAAAATGAAAGCAATTTAAGCATACTCATTTCTACTTTAACGGGAGCACAATATCGAACTGTGAACTTCAATTATGTATCTGACATTAAACGAGTTAATTAGCCGATACAACAATAAATGA
>JABXHG010000261.1 GCA_013393545.1 Alteromonadaceae bacterium
CTTTCTATCAGCGACATCACGCTCCACCAATAAACGGAGCACGTCCTTTGTGAAGTGTGCTTGAGCAGCTTAACCGGCGCCTGCTTTCCAAAATAAGGCTGTCAATCATGCCCAAAATTATCGTCCTTGTGGATCTTTTTCTTGGGGAACCGCCACCGTCATAAGAATATCGCCACTGCCTTATAGCTGATTTACGGTGCTGCCACTCGCGTTGAAGCTGAGCAATCACTGGAGGACTTCGCAATGAAATGATATGTCGAGCACACGGCCAGCCGTTCTTGGCGGGTAAACGGAAGCGCTTGAGCGTCTTCTTCGATTACCCGGTGGAGATACGCAAAGCCATCTATACCACCAACGCTATTGAATCGTTGAACGCTTCACTGCGCAAAATCACTAAGACGCGGCGGTCGTTTCAGAACGACGAAGCGGTCATGGCACAGTTGGAGATTATGTACCAGGATCGGATTTAACAGTGCAATCAGCCATTTACACAAAATCTTTTACAGTCTCAGTTTTACTTAATCCGCAACGTTTTTGTGCTAAAGTTTAAACTTACAACATCTTTTAAAAAATCCATTCCTAAAACAATATCACAGTCGAGCGATATATCACTCGATGTAGAGACAGGAATAGAACTAAAATTAACTTCTTTGCTTCCAGCAAGAATATGTGCAGATGGTATTCTTTTGACTAGTATTCGTCGCTCACCAAACGGAGATGAGTAATTTAAAATATCCACTTCAATATTTGAGTACTCTGCACTAATATTCTTGTAAATGCTTTTAGCAATTATGCTTTCCTTCGCCCCACTATCAAGACACATTACTGCATTATCTAAGCTTTTAGACCCTATTTTTATTTCTCCCTTAATCGTAAGGTACTGTCCGCTGTAGTCAAATGGAACACTTGAATATACGGTATCTTGATCAGGGCTAGCGAAAAATATCTCTCTATGCGGTATTAAGTACAATAGGCCCAAAATGTTATCGCCTGAAGTAACATTTAAAGGCACCTGCCCAAACCCACTCAACGAATAGATGCAATATGCTGAGCGCTCAACAGTACCATGAGCAGCAATTATCATGCTTTCATCAGGTCCACTAGCAGTGCATCTTGTTGAATTCGAATTGATAGCTCCAAACGTGGCTCCTGTATCTATTACCCATCTATCTTCGCCTATGCGTACAGAGAAATAATCGCCATCATCATGCCGATATAGCTTTAAAGGTGACTCCAAGCCCTCTTGATATTGAACCAGTTCCATCTTGCGGCCGAGTACAATTAACTGCTCTGAATATTCTTTAGAATCTTTTGAACCGTAGCTTTGCACCTTAGTACTTAGTGTTTTCAATAGTTGACTTGCGCTAACATAATCTCCTTCAATGACTTTCAGCTTATATTCATCTTTAAGACATGTGTGGATATCTACCAAAGAGGTTGAATTCAGTTCGCATCGTTCAATGTGTGAGGTGATACCGTCAGAAAGCGAGGCCTGCTCCGCGATAAATATAAAAGTGAGCAATTGGACTAAGAAGCTCATAATTGATTACACCAGTTTATAACATCTGGAAATCCGAACGTTTCTTTCGTAATCTTGGTATTTCCTGCAACTCTTGCAAGCTCTAAAAAAAACTTCTTGTAGCCTCGCTTAGCCTCATCACGATATTCGTTTTGCTTGAAGTATTGGACATGATTAGTGATATCAATGTAGCTAAACTTACTTTGCATAATCAAATCACAATATGAACGTTTTAAAGCTGAGTATTCAAAATCGACCAAATTTACATCAGCACCAACTGGAATATCAATAAGGTCATCAACGTGATACACCTCATGCATCACGCCATAAAAGCTCTTTATAAATGAGTTAACCATCGCAATTCTATCGCTACAGTCATAAATAGGTGAATAAGTGTAGAAGTTTGCGTTATAAAAACCATCTTCAAAATCTATTTGCTCGGTTATTTCATAGTTTACATTTTCTGCGATAGTTAAATTTAAATGTATTTTGTTTCTCAGGTACCTTCCAGATCCCTCATTAGCTATTAGTGCCTTTTCGAGATTTCCTTTCAAATATTCTTTCTCGCACAGATTAAGTATCGTGGGTGTAACCGCTACCGAGACGAACAGGTCCTCGCTCATTTTTACCTTATCTAATAACTTATGCGACTTAATAGAGTTTAAATACTCACTGCCAGAGTCGACAGCATTATTTGATCCGGTAATAAAATCGTTCTCGGTTTTTATTACAAAAAATTCTTCACCTGAATTATTTAGACCGCTAAAAGCGCATGACGAGAGGAGAAGCACTAAAACGCACAACACTGTAAATCGAAAAGCCATAAGACTTCCTCGCGATGATAAAAAAGGAGGGAGTCAGGTAACTCCCCCTTTTGTTAAGGCTAATTATTCAATCATTTTATCGTCGCCCGGATCTTGATTAGGAGGCGCATGGGTATACGTTGCGCGAGAGATACCGTTTTCCTTAATAGAGGTTGAAAAGGTATCGGTTTGGGCAACCATTAACTCAACCTTTATTGAATCAGCTAAATCAGTAAATTGTTGGGACCAAGACTTTACACTATTCGGATTTGCGAAAGTATATGTGCCTCCCACATTATTCAAAGCAAACGTGGAGCTACCAATTGATTGATTTCCACTCATTACTGTGACAGACGCTGAGGTCGACGTCGCGTAACTTCCTTGCACTGTAAATGCAAAATCACTTGGGTCTAATGCAACCCAATCTTCGTATGTAAACCCCATCGACTGGGCCAACATTTCCGTGATTGGACGTAGCTCACGCATTAGTTTAGCTTGCATTGTTCCCTCTACTCCACCTTCTACCTTACATGGACCAGGGACATTGCATTCTCCTCTGACATACCACTTACAACTGGTAATAACGACACACAGTAAAACTATTATGATAAATTTCACTGATTGAGTGTTCATTACTAATCCTCCCAGTTACTTAAAATTAAAAACTTTAAAAATGTGTTAGAAAAATATCATCCGCAACATAAAAATATGCTACATTGCATATATAGACATTAATTTACATTGGTGCAACCTTATATTAAATTAGGCAAACTAATTTGGACTTCCCAGCTTTTACTAGACAGTTTTTAGACTCTCAAAGTACGCCTTTCCAAGGTTAGCAGGCGATACCCCGCCTGTATGAGAGTGACGCCTTAGATCTTGGAATAGCAATAACGATTTAATCAACCTATTCCCGGGCAGTCGCAGACTCTGAAGTGTCAGATTCCTCTTCTGCCAGTAGTTTTTGCATTATCGTTCTGCCTAGTAGCACAAACTCCCTACCACCGCTTGATGTCAAAAGTACAATACCCGTTTGGGAACTAGGTGAGAAAATATATTCGCACCCATAACCATCAAGATCACCGCCATGCCACAGAACGGTTTGCGGATACAAACCTAATTCCGGAGTAGCTTCGAACATCCCGTAACCATAATTTAAGCCTTCATACAGACCTGTTGCATAACTTGCTTGTGTTGAAATTAAAGGTGATATTTCGTCGTTTTCAATAAACTTTTGATACATGGTCATCTGTTGCAACATTAATTTTGAAAGGCTGCTAGTTGAAGAGTACAACCCACCATGTGGTGCCAGCAATCCCATGTCCCAGGGTTTAGTTGCTATATTGCGATCGTCTTTTCGATATGGCGTAACCATAGCTGACTGCTTAGCACGGGGAAGTCTAGCGTAGAAATCACTAACACCCAGGTTGTTCGGCAAATACGTTTCGACGAGCTTTTCATAAGACTTGCCTGTTGTTGTGCTGAGAATATAGCCAACAACGGCATAATTAAAGTTAGAGTAAGCAAACTTACTGGTGGGTTCAAAATCCAGAGTTGTCGATTTAAATGCCTCCAATAACTGCGACTCAGTGTAACCGCCTTCTAAGGGGTCACCATCCACACGAGTGAGATTGTCAGGGTAGTTAGGAACGCCTGAACGATGACTAAGCAGAGTATCAAGGGTAATTTTCCGTAACGTTGTTTTATCGATTGATGAAAATAGCCCCGGGAGTAAATCATCAATATTATCGTCCAGCTTTAACTGACCCTCTTCAACTAACGCCAGTGCTAGCATACTGGTAATAACCTTTGACTGAGAACCTATTTGAAACAAGCTCGTTGTAGTTACCGGAGCGTTGGTTTCTCTATTTAGAGTACCGTAGGCTTTTGCAAATTTAAGCTCGCCATTTTTTATAACGGCAACAGAAACGGCAGGTACGTTCTGCTCTTGCATAAATGACGTTATTTCACTTTCCACAAACTCGTAGTTTCCCTTCGCATGAGCAAGGCTCGAAAGAATACCAACCATCAACAAAACTACTTTAACAAAGCCCACGATAAACTCCTGATTTTAAAATTAACTTTTACATTGAGCACTGAAGAAGCAATCCGCAACGAACCTCCTTCAGCACGCATAAACTTCTTCAAATAATATGATTTAATGAAACCTACTATTAACAGAAGTGCTTTTTATACTCGCCCGGTGTACAACCAAAAGCTTTGTTAAATAATCGGATTAAGCTACGTGAATCCTTAACTCCTACTGCCACACTAATCCGCTGCAAGGGATAACCATCACATAAAAGCAGACTTCTGGCTTTGTCTAACCGCAAGTGCAGCAAATATTGCATTGGTGACATTGCAAACCTGGTTTGGAATACCCGGCGAAACTGACGTTCGCTTAATGCGACCTGTACCGCCATATCAGCGACGGTCAGTGGTTGATCCAGATGCTCAAGAAGCCAATTCTGCAACTGAGTAAAACGTTGTTCTACGCTATATTGTATTTTTAAAGGACTGGCATATTGCGATTGGTTACCACTTCGTCGCAAGTACATGACGAACTCTTGCGCTATTGACTGAGCAATAGCAACACCTAAATCCTGCTCTATCACGGCCAGACAAAGGTCTATACCCGCAGTCATCCCCCCAGAAGAGTAGAATTTATCGGTCTTCACATACAGCTCGGTCGGATTAACGCGTACTTTGGGATAACGTTTCTGTAAATCTTCAGCAAAGCGCCAGTGAGTGGCGAGCGTTAAGCCATCCATTAAACCACTATGGGCTAGCAGGTATGCACCAGTACAAATGGATAGCAGTTTTTGTGCACTTGAACCTTGCTCATCCAGCCACGCCATGAATATCGAATCCGCTGTTAACACACGAGCACCTGCGCCTCCAGGAATCACCAGATAATCAATGACCGGGCAATCTTCCAGTGTGAATTCGGCACACAGTTGCAAACCATTCTCGGTTTTTAAATTATTTTTGCTTTGTGACACAGTGAATATGCGGTAACAGGGCTGTCGCCCTGCTGCAATTAGTGTTTGATTGGCCTGACCAAAACAATCCAAGGCACCTGAAAGATCAATCGCCTGAATATCTGGATAAACTACAATCCCAACTGCAATCATCATGGTCTCTAGTTAGCGAGGATTTATGAACTTTAACACAAACACTAATGTCCAGAATGACATTAAACTCACACTTTCGGCCATTTAAGTGATTCTTCGGTAATGTGGCCCCAGCCGGCAAATAAAAAAACAGGGCGTTGTCGTCTACTTGGGCTATTTGTTCCAATCGGT
>JABXHG010000262.1 GCA_013393545.1 Alteromonadaceae bacterium
GACCGTGCTTCCGTTGGGAAGCCATTATAAGCGCCAGCTGATGCTCGATATTGGTTTGTAATGGCTAGCTCAGGGTAATGAAACCCTGGGCTTATTTTTTGTTCTGGGGGCTTCTGTGGCAGCATCGTCACGCATAACTACAACGTCAGCAGGAGCGTCGATGCCCAGCTTTACTTGGCCATCTTTTATTTTGCAGATGGTTACTGTGATGTCATTCCCTATAGTAAGCTTCTCGGAAGCTTTTCGACTTAAAATTAACATGTTGAAATCCTTTTCAATGGTCGATATCGAGCGCATAGAGTAACCATATTCTAAGTATAAGCACACCCAAAGTTGACCAGGCATATTTCTATTTAGTCCGCTGTTCGCTCATAGCGGACATTGCCGCAGCCTAGGGTCCGTGTGATTTTATTAATTTATATGTCGTCAATTAGCCGTTAATTTTTTTCGTCTATAATTATTTTGATTGGCTTAAAGCCTGATGCTGCTTGCCCAAATGTTTTAGCTAGCTTTTCAAGTTCGTTTGCAGTTTTCTTCTGCCAGTTTTTATCTGATGCATCGGTGCCCTCAAATGATTCAATATCGATAAGGCTTTTTGTTTTGATTTCCTTTTTTCCGGGAAAAACAATCCTATCGCGATAGTAGCTTGCTGTTACTTCAATAGTGCGAGACCCAATCCCTTTCTCTAAACCACCATATTGACCCCAAGTAATTACTCTTTTTGAATTAGGACCGAGAGACGGTATTCCCGATATAAATGGACCTGAAGTCATCACGTTAGGTTTCTTTGCATCTTCAAAACCAAAAGCTTTAGATGGGATGCCTTCTGAAGTCGAGAATTTAACGTGCTTCGCTACTCCTGGTCCCAGATTTTCGATAACTAACAAAATTATGGAGGGCCTGTCATCGTCAGGGCATGCATAGACAACGACTTCGGGATCTCTATGTGTTCTAAGTAACAAATAATTTAGACACGTTGCCGTAACTGTTACGAGGACCATTAGCATACTGGTCCAGAACATTCCTATCTCGCTCCATGAGGTTTGATTTATTATTTCTGGGTTACCAATGATCATTGAGCCTCCTGCTATTGTATAAGTTCTTATAAATTATGGACTTTCTGGACCTTTCTTTAGGTTAGACTGAAATTAAACCGCAATTAATGCAAGTTTTATCTGTTTACGACAACAAACACATCAAGCGGCTGTGAGCGAAAAGCGGAAGTTCTTTTCCATCGCATACTAAAACTCAAGCCGTTTCAATAGATTTGCAGCAGACAAATGCGTCGTCTAGTATCAGGTTTTCCTAATCCGATTTTGGCAATTATTAACGAGAGTTATTAAGAGTGTAACGCAATAGGGGCTTTAATGAAGATAGCAGTCATACTAGGAAGTTCGCGTTCGGACGGAAATACTCGACATCTCACTGATAAATTTGTAGCGCAAACCAATGCTGTCTTCTTTAACTTAGCGGATTACGAAATATCAGCTTACGATTATACGCACGAAAATAAAGGCGACGACTTTTTACCACTTATTCGTGAACTGGTTAAATTTGACCATCTAGTGTTTTCCTCACCCGTTTATTGGTAT
The DNA here is from genome assembly GCA_013393545.1 of Alteromonadaceae bacterium. Next base: position 1,593 of record JABXHG010000262.1, read on the forward strand.
TCAATGTCAGCACTACTAAAGACTTTCTTCGATCGTTTGTCAGATCTTTTAACTGTGAACAAAGAGCTTGGTCGGCAGCTAAAAGGCAAGTCATGTTCAGTATTGTCAACGGGGTTCGACATTGAATTGCCTCTGTGTTTTGCGCAGCCATTTGAACTGACTGCTAACTACATGCATTTGGTTTACAAAGGTTGTGACTATATTTCCATACAATCGGAATCAGACTTGTTGAACGTAAATAGATGTGTGACTGAAGCTTTAAAAAAGCTAAATTAAAACGGATTCGTAAAGTATTCATTAACAGTATAAGCGGCAACAGGCACTAACCGGACTGTCAGCTTTGAGCGATGAACGGACCATCGGGCTTTTTGCTTAATTCAACTAATGATTCGCTTTCGTATCATCAATAACGAAGGATGACGTGAACCAGGCGCGGCATGCTTATCTCTGAAATACTGCGCGTGTTGTTATTGTGTTGTGTGTGTAAGTCGTTTATTATCAATGACATAACAAAAAGTAAAAATTAGATATTGTCACTAGGAAGAGTGTGACTGAGCATGCTCAACTTGCCTTTGCTAAGCTTGAGCCTTTCAAGGCATTAATGCTCGCTTTATCAGTAATTTAACAACCGAAATTATCGGCTGAACGAGTTCCTAAGTGCGCCCGCGCAATATATAAATGTTACGCAAGTGCTTAAATTATCTCCGACGCGATTTTGACGAGAATTTTTTGTAACGCAGATACGATGAGATTCATAACCGGTACGGCTGCCGGCGCGCTATAGCAATGCCAGGTACAGACGGCTTTCGTTATTACTGCGCCTTCACTGCAGACTCTCGCATGCTGCGAGCGTTTGTCGCCTTAAGTCTTCAAGGAAAAACGATGAAAAGAATATTCATAGGTTTATTTGTTCATATTCTCATGTCTCCTCTCGCTCATGCCGAATGGGTTGATGAGGCCAATCACGAGGCATTTTTCATTGAGGTGGAAGATACGACTAAGCTTGAGGTGCTGGACTGGGGTGGTGATAACAAGCCGGTACTGTTTTTACTGGCAGGAATGCCCATGAACGCTCATACCTATGATGAATTTGCGGCACATTTCACGGACGACTTTAGGGTCGTTGCCTTGACTAGAATTGGGCACGGAAATTCTGAGCCCCCCAAAAACGGTGACTTTTCTATCGAGAGGCTGGCGACGGACATTATTAGCTCGTTGGACAGCTTAGACATTGAAAAAGCTATTTTTGCAGGTCATTCATTTGCAGGCTTTGAGCTCACTTATCTAGGTAAGCATTTTCCAGAACGCGTGAACGGACTCATCTATATCGACGCAGTGCAAGCGTATGAACATATCCCTGAAATAGGAGAACATTGTCCTGATGTTGCGCAGGCAAGTATTGATATATTTAAGTATAAAGAAAGCTTTTATAACACACAGCGGGTGCTTGATGATGACGGGAACTACCTGCCGTTTGCCGATCTCAACACTTTGAACAAGCTTTTTGAGCACGACAACGTGACGCCGGATTATAGAGGTATCACGGTTCCCTCCATTTCAATAAATCATCTTCCGGAGCAGACAGAAGATCTACTGTTAGGTGTGGGAGAGCCTGGGCAGGCTTGTTTTGAAGCGCTGAATAAGATGAACTACCTGGGTATTGCCAGGTTCGTGAGCCAAATGGGAAACGCAGATGTAGCCGCGATACAGCGGAGTCAGCACGTGATTCACATGGTGACTCCGAATAAGTTAGCTGCAATCATGAAAAACTGGATTGCGCGCGAAATAACAACCAGCCAATAAGTTCAAGCAAGCGTTTGGGGAAGTCTGGATGTGTGAAAAGCCATTGTTGCAGGGAATAAGTGAGCATTGCAGTTAGCGATCGAAACAGGGAACGTCGAATATGAAAGCTATCGCACCTTTCCTTATCCTGATGATGCTTTGCGGCTGCGCGTCAAAAAAAGGTCTCCTTGAATGACTATAAGCTCAATGACTCAAGTGTTCTGCAATAAGAAAGCTTCACAAGAACGCTTGAGCAAAGCTCAAATTTTGTGGCCGTCAGGCCAGTGTTAACGCCCGCTGTTGGCTACTACCTCAATTGAAAAACAACTTTAGCGTAGTCCCTATAAGACCTTTCTTTATTCGGGGGCTGCTTGCTCAGGTGCAACCAGGCTCAGCACTAACTACATTAAATGTTTCAGATAATCTCGCCCCAACATCCATTAGCTCGTTGCAGTTTCGTGGGTCACACATGGTGCGAGCTGCTAAGTTATTTTGTAAGTCGCTACGGGAATAGTCGTTATTTTTAGTGGCGATATCATTAAGGTATTTATTAAACATGTGCGCCGCGAGCTTATCGGGCTTTGTCCAGGTGTCGCGCATCATGTTGAATAGTGACTGGTTATCGCATTTCATAGCGATGCCATAACGGTTTAGCTGCAACATGCATATTAGGAATGCGGTCTCAGCAGCTTTGTCTGGCTTTTGGGACCAGTTACTTTACCATAGTCGGCGGCAACCTGAAAGACCGTTTCAAGGCTCGCTTCAACACCTGCATACGTTCGGCTGACTATGATACAGACCTTAATTAGAGCAGAAGTGTTAACTTCTGCTTCAATGTTACCGTGCAGAGCATAATGTGCTTTAACAATGTCGTCCGACGTGAGAAAGACAAGTTCCATAGTGATTCATCCGTTAGTTAATAGTTGTATTTGTAAGCGGTGATTACTCAATACCGCAGGCGAGAAACGCTGTTGGTTCGCTCATGGTCAATGCGGTCCATCATCCATTCATCGATTTCAGAGTCTATCCAGGCAACGTTTCTGCCGAGTACATGAACAGGCTTGGGG
>JABXHG010000263.1 GCA_013393545.1 Alteromonadaceae bacterium
GTAAAATAACGGCTTTAGCTTCTTTCCCCTGAAAAGTATGCACTGTACCGATATTGTAACTAATCCAATCACTCGGTTCACTAATGCCTAATTGGGCAAGCGTGTCTTTTTCATTTTCCATCCGCCAACGCATTTTCTCAGCAACGATTTTGAACGGCGTAATAACAAAAATGTCGGGATCATTCGCAAAGTGCTCACATGCTTGCAGGAGCATCTTGCATACGTGCTCACCTTCTTCAGGACACCACTTTTCTTGCGCCCCACCTCTTACATCGAACCAAGCGCTCTGGCTATCAAAAAGGTCTGTAATCTCGGATTCCTTTCTGACGTTTGCATGAACCATCAAACCGCTATAGGCCAATTTGTTTGATATTGAAAACATCGGATCTTCACAGCGTCTATGAACAAGTAGCGGCGTTCCAATTCTGATTTCACTTAAATCCCTCGGAATTGTTGTGCCATAGATATTAGCTGCATCCGATAATGTTTGAACGGAGGCTTCAGGCGCAGCCCAATCATCAGGATCTACACCTAAATGTTTCGATATGCTTTCAACAATGGAAGGCGGAAGCATAACGACAGGTTCAATTTGCAGAGGATCGCCAACGCTCATTACGCGCTTCGCTCTATAGATTGCCCCAATCGCTTGCTGAGGCGGGGCTTGTCCTGCTTCATCTATCAGCAGCCAACCTAAACTTTCTTTAGGCAAACGCTCCAGCATTCGTCCTACTGACGCGAAGGTGGTAGACATCACAGGAACAGTTAAGAACGCGCTCGACCATAGATGAGATAACAAATGCTGCCTGTCTTCGGGAAGCGAAGTACCCTTTAAACACGCAAAATAAACCGCCAAGTTTTGGCGAAGCTTTTTACTTGAAGCATCAATGAAAGCTTTGTGTAGTTTAACTGCGGCGACAAAAACATCATCACGCAAACGCTGCGCTTGATCCGTAAAGTTAGGCGTAAATACTTGTTGCTCTTCGTGAGAGTGCAGCCATAAATCTGGTGCAACCAATTTACCGCCACAAATGCTGGAGTATTTTTCTAGCTCTAATAGCGCATCGCTTAATTTTCTTTCTAACGACTTCTCTTTTGATTGCGCTTCCACGAACTGCGTTTCGAGCTGCTTCAGTTTTTGTGCCGCCTCTTCACACTTAACCAATATATCTTTATATACCTGCCTTAGTAAGGCGAGCCTGGACAAAACTTCGTGATGATATTCCTTCCATGATCGCCAATCTGACCGAGAAAATATTCGCTTAAAGAAACCGGGCTTTTTAGATAGAGATAATTTTTCTTGATCTTCCTGTGAACGAACATCAGCTTTAGCTAAATTAAGATCAGAAGACAAAACAGTCTCTTGTTCTTTTGCGCCAGAGATTAACTCCTGCAATTCAGCTTGCTTGATTTTATTGTTTGCAAGATCATCCTTTAATTTTCCGGCTAGATGATAGTTCTCATAAGCACCCTGCGCAGAAGAGGTCATTTCTTCAGAAGCGTCGAGAGCTGCACTAAATTCTTTCCTTGCCTTTTCCCACCTAGTTTTTGCTTCTTCTAAATTTTGTGGAGGGTCACACTCACTGATGATCTTTGGAATAATATCATTTCCATCATCATCGACCTCAAAATTCAATTGCCCAGTGATGTACTTAAAATAATTTTGCAAACCTGAATTTTTGTCCCACCAAGCAGCATCAACGAAAGCGCCTCGATTTTTCGAGTTTCCAAGAACGGCAGCAATTGCACCCCATGTTTCGTTATCCTCGCCGTCACCAGCCAAAGTATCGCTGATTGTTTTGAAGTAGTTGAGATCACCAATATCCTCAGCTACCTGTGATTTTAATGGTAATTCTTTGCTGATATTCTCTACGGCTTTGTTATTTGACGAAGCCACAAGAATTTCATGACCTCGCAGTGATTCATCAAGCTTATAAAGATGCAGGAAGCTAGCGCCTAACTTCATTTTCCCTGCATGCTCAAATGCATCTTCCGCATTTTGGAACTTCACCAACGCTTTTGCCCGTTTAATAAGCACGGCTGAAACCACGTCACGAAGCAGAGTCGTTTTTCCTGTCCCAGGTGGGCCGTTCACAGAGAACAGCCCGTCATCTTCAAGTTCTTGCAAAGCAAGATTAACAGCCGATTGCTGTAAAAGGACAAGTGAGTGACGACCTTTCCCCGGCCACCGAGCAAGAGGCATATTTTTAGGCTGAAGCGCTTTTTCAATATACGTTTTATCTTCTAATACATCGTGCTTTGCTTCAGGCTCGTTTATGCCCAGTAACTGTGAGAGAGCATTTCCACATAATCCGGCTTCGACAGCCTGTTTCGATCGCTGCAAATCATCGAGATAAAAACTATTTAGCAAAGGCGCTTCCGGCTCGCCTTTGTTAAACGGCTGATACAAACGGATAGCAAAGCTTGGAACAACACACTCACTTTCTGGAATTTCACAGTTACTAATAATCCAGTTGAAAGCTTGCTGAGCCTTATCTAGTGAAAAAGGTAAAACCTCTCCCTCTTCATTCTGCTTGTAAATGATCTTTTCCAAACCCTCTTTTAACGAGGTTTCTGCAACGTCCCAATATTTTAGCTCGCTCAGCCGTTGCTTCATTGCCATCATATAAGCCCAGCCAAAACTAGAGATGGCTAAACCGGTATCTGGAACGGGCACGCCTTTTTTATCGAGTAAAATCACGCCTAGAGCAGCAAGCCCTTTCACTTGCGGCTTTTCTATACGCTTGTCTTGGTAGACGCTGAGCAACTGAGCTGTCGCCTTCTCCATATCAACCGCGCCAAGATAGACAAGATAATATAAGTTATTTTTAGGAATCGATTTTTCGCCTTTAAGCCAAGGCTCTTGCCCGGGCCGCAAATAAGCAACAGATCCTCTGCCAACAACTAAATCTTTCGGCTTTTTGTATGATTGAGGAGAGAGTGCTTCTAGAGCAGTCCAAGTACTGAGAATATCTAGCGGATTATTATTGAGTGGCTTTTGCTCCAATTCCTCATCGCTCAGATTGGCGACCACATCTGGAGCTGATGAGATTACTTTATCCCAATCTATCGGCTTGTCATCGCTAATAGCTTCATTAGCTGAGACGGTTGTTGAAGCTATTGGATTAGCGGGCTTTACCTCACTAAAGTTTACCACTTCACCGCTGAGGCTATCTTGAACACTTTTTAGGAGCTTGCGAGCACGTTGGGTTGATCTATGCGCCAATTCTTCTTCCAGCTCTTCAAGAACTGCGAAATTGCCATCAGCACTTTCATAAACGGCTTCGAGTTCAACTATTCTGTGTTTGAAATATTTTCGGTTTTCCATACTCGCTTACTCTTCATAACCAGCTCGGTGGATTGTATTGCTTCTTAGAGAAGGTTTTAGCCGCAGGCATTCCTGCAATGGTTGAAAAATAAATACTCATGCGCTCGGCCTGCTACGCCCACCGTCGTCCGTATAACGCCAAGTTCAGTGGCGGCCGGAATGGAGTGCCGACTTGCGCGATAAAATGTGCGAAGCACATTGCGCATGAAGGCACGGAGTGTTGGTCGTCCACTGCAACGCCTTGTTAGGTGCTGGCCGCACAATACGCATCTCTTATATGAGGGTAGACCAGCTTTTTCTTCTCCTTGATATCATTATCCAAATCGTGAAGCCTGCCTTCATCTGGACTATCTTTATTAAATTCTTTGTAGATATCGAATACCAATTCGGCCATTTCATCTACGGCGTTTACGAGATCATCGCTGCCAAGAAGGTTAGCGAGTGCGCCGGCTGAACTAATTTCTCTTTCAGCCGAAATTATGCATTTTTTAGATTCTTGGTAATCAAGTTGGTGAAAATGAAACGCTGATTCATCTATCAAGTGATTTGTCTTCTCTATCGTCAACGCCAATTCTTTACTTAGATTTCTCCGCTCTACTTCAATCTCCTTTTGCCGTTCAAAGCCCTGGTTTCGCAGAGTAATTACATAACTGGTAATGCCTGCAATAAGTGCACCCAGACCGATTTTTACTGCAGTATCGACAATGTCTAAAGTTGTAGTCATGTAAGGCACCTAACATTTGTATATTGTGCATGCGCACTTTGTAATTCATTAAATCTCTGATTTTTCTTCGCAACTATTTAATAAATCAAATTTTTCTCAAAAAAATAGCAGTAAAAGACAAAAACAAAGTGAGCATGCTCATTTAGCCATTTTAAAGTGCGCAATATC
>JABXHG010000264.1 GCA_013393545.1 Alteromonadaceae bacterium
ATTTTCAGTTTCAAAAGACGTTTTGCGTGTAAATTTGGTTGTCGCTTTGAAAATTATAAAACCACCATCTCGATATGAAATTGACAAGGCGTTTGGCGGGCACAATTGGTTTGTATTTGGAAGCGCAGCGCTCCATTGCGCTGGGGTGCTTGTGGTTGCGTTGTGCAGTAAAGTCTTTTAGTGTCGATTAAGAGATATAAGCGCTAGTGCATGGGCTTCATATAATGAGCACTTAGGAGATATTAGTGTCCCAAAGCAGATCCGAACATATTCTACAGTTAGCCAAAGAACTGCTCGATGATATTGAACTAAGCAGATTATCCGCTGAGGCACTTTTGCTAAAGGCGTCACGCTTGGCTCGGTGGGTAGGTTCAGAAGAAATACAGCGCTGGATTGGCTTCGAGATGGGTGGCTATAACGGTTCAGATGCTACATCCTTAAAATTCATGGGCAAAACGGGACGCTGGACCAAGAAAGATGAAGGGAAAGGTTACTGGGGACCATTGGCTCAACATGAAGCAGCACTTGAAGCTGAGAATATTAAACTACGCTCAATGACAACGCCGGATACAGGCGGTGGCTATGGTATTCGCGTAATGGATATGTATCAGAAACAACAGTTGTCAACAACGAATTATATTTCAAGGCTGAGTGGTATCAAAAGTAGGGTTCTTGCTCTACTCCATAATTTTGTAACTGATGTGTACTACGAAAAGGAGTTTGATAGTTTAAGCGAGTCAATATTCGAAAAATATAAAAGTGATATCGATACATTAATAGCAGGGCATGCTGGTGAAATTCTTGAGCAAATTCCGTCCGTTATGTCTCGACTTTCAGAAGACGAACCCGAGTCTATTAGCCAAGCATTAACAACGGTTCGCCGAATAATTGAATCATTCGCTGACTCAGTATTTCCTCCAACAGATGACACTATTAAAATGGGTGATAATGAGGTCTCACTAGGGCCTAACAGACACCAAAACCGAATAAATGCTTTTGTTCACCAGAGAGTAGAGAGCAAATCAAGAAAAGCTAAGATCCGTCAGAACCTCTCTAATCTTTATGATCGTGTATCTACTGGGGTTCATAGAGACGTTACTGCTGAAGAAGCACGGTCTCTCTTTCTTAATACATATTTACTTTTGGGTGAAGTGCTTCATACCGGAGAAGTACAAAATGCTGAGCAAGATTGAGTTGTTGAACTTCCTTTCGTTCGGCTCTAGCCATCGGCTTTAGGCATCTCAAAGCTATGTATATAACTGACAGTAAAACAGTTGAAGATTGGTACAAGGCACGAGAATCATTAATTGGTTCAAGTCACGAGTTGGAATGGAGAAAAGCGTTTAAGGAATTCTTTTGGGGGCGAGTTCAGTCTCGATACCTCGAACCGATACAAAGCCTAAGAAATGACGACAGTTATCATGGGTACGGCTTTACTATAATGACTTTATTATGTTCTCTCATTGAGTTCCTAGAGTCTTGTTACGAAGGTAAGACATATCGCCGGTGCCACAAAAATGAGCTTCAGGCGCACGAATACAACGGAAGCAAGCAATGTTTCATTGACTTTCTAACCAAGCGAGAACCATTCTCCGACAAATTTTCAGAAGTTGAAGCAGTAGATTTCTACTCGTCAGTCAGGTGTGGTCTGCTTCACGAAGCATCAACAAAAAATGGATGGCGTATAAAGGGTAAATCTGATTCAGGAGTGGATATTGTGTGCATGGAAAGTAAAACTGTGTATCGGGATGACTTTGAGGCCGCGACAATAGAATATATTAAACAATACGGAAGCGCGCTTGCTATTAGTCGTGACCTTCAAAAAGCGTTCATCCGAAAGTTCGACGCATTATGCGGATGATTGAATAAGGCCTGCTTTTCAGACCTAATCTGAGCCTATTCAATAATTCATTCAAAAACGAGAATCGGACTCCATGGCTAGTTTGTATTTTGTTGCTTGAGATACAAGGGCGTGTTTATTATTAGTGACCTCTCAAACTTATTAACGTGAAAAATATAGAAGGTAGTATTACAAATGCCAAAGTACAGAGATTCGTTATGTGAAGATTACAATAATGATATTGGTTCAGTCGTTGGTTGCGGTCTTGATAGGCTTAACCGTCAAGTTTCACCTTATGAGATCCAAGTTGCAATTGATTTTTATCAAAGTCACAAGAGTAAAATTAACAAGTTACCAATTGGTGAGCGACGGCAGGCAGTAGCAGAGTACATTTCAAATAACTTCCAGATCCCCTCTTATATCGATGCTTAGAGTGGTATTCATCATATGATGAGGGAATATCTGATTTAAATGGCCAGTTCTGTCAAATGGTTGAAGTTTGTTGTGCAATTGATTGGACGATTTTTTTTCTATACATAATGGATTGGGTAAACCCTTGGCAGGTGCTGAACATGGGCGTTATTGACCTTATCCACTCGTATCAATCGGTAAGTGTATCTATATGCCTAAAATAGACAGAAAAACAATAGAGGCTGCATACGACATCGCAAAACGCGTCCATAGAGGCTACATCTCAATGAAGCAAGGGATAGAAGCCCTTCAAACGGGTAATGGTATGAATCGAAACTCAGCTGTCGATTACATATATAACTACCGGAACTTGATTGAGGGTAAGCGATTTACTCGAACAACGAACGCGGCTGCCACACGCTACTATTTGGAAATGATATTTAAGGAAAATGGGAGGGACAAGCTACTAAATGCGTTGTCTTCCCTCCGGCAGCACATTGACTACTACGAGACGGTTGGTAATTCTAGCGTAATCAAACGCAAAGAAATTTATGAGGAGTTTTCTCGACAAGCTCAGGTCTCTACAAATGATGATTACATCTTTCCTGATGAAGTTAATGACACTGTAGAGCTTCGGGAGGGTAAGGTACGAAGCGTACATGTCAACATTTACGAGAGGAACCCAGTTGCTCGGGCACAATGTATCGAGCACTATGGTTTCTGCTGCTTTATTTGCGGATTCGACTTTCTAGATACCTATGGGAAAATTGGAAGAGACTTCATTCACGTTCATCATGAGTTGGAGTTATCGAGCATTGGGAAAGAGTACGTGATAGATCCTGTTCGTGATCTCAAGCCAGTATGTCCAAATTGCCATTCGATGATACATCGGAGAAAACCAGCCTATAGTGTCGACGAAGTAAAGGAACAACTAGAAAAATCATAAGCTAAGGTTTTTCGAATGCTAAGTGGTTACTAAAGTAAATTGAGCCATTTAAACGCAGATTTCGTCTAGAAACAGGACAAGAAACTCTATAAACGACCTATTTAAGATCGGAGTCTCTTGAAGCGCTCAAAAACAAAGAGTGTGATTAAACGACTTATTTCATAAGAATACCTGACGTTCACGTCAGGTTCGATGCCTCACTGACATGAATATGAAGCCCGCTTTTTAGCGGACTTTTTTGACCGACGATAACTCAGCTTAACGGCTGCTTATTATCCATTCATTTGAATTCGACTCGGTACTGAACATACATACCACAATCTTTACCATATGAGATTGATAAATAGTTATCTTCTGCTAGAAAAGATTTGACGCCGTATACGGAGTGGATTGCATCTTTGTTACCTTTCCAGGTACCAAGTTGCATGAAAAAGTCGTGATCCCTTTTTGTCGCATCGTAAGCCGGCTCGCCTTTAAAAAGTGAAATACTCTTAAACTCTAAGCCATCTATCCGAGCAGGAACGGATATCTCCACCATGTACTCGTCATCGTGTTTTTGAGTATTAATGTGAACGAGCTTTTTATATTTCTTTCTGGCTCCACTCATGAACACTGCTTTCTGAAATGCTGCAAGAACGCGCAGTAACACCTGACGAAATAGAACATGCACTTATGAGTAAAAATATCGTTGAGAACAGCTTAAAACGGAAATTCATGGCTGATGACTCCTCCTGGAGTGTATAGCAGGTGTACGTTGTGCATGCCCAGTTCCACTCTCTAGGCGTACAATATCTAATGTTTAGTTTTCGTTATGTAGTTGACAGTAAACG
>JABXHG010000265.1 GCA_013393545.1 Alteromonadaceae bacterium
CCTGAGTTCATTCATGGCTATGCCTGCACTTCCTGTCATACTTTTATAGAAATCCCATTCAGATCTTTTTATTAACAAACTATTAAGTTAAAAAACAATCTGCCGATAATCATAGAATACAGGCATAAGAAAGGGAAATGATATGAAAGTCAGCGGCCAGGAAGCAGGTGTTCTGCCTCAAGTAGTATCGAATTCAGCTGTAAAAGTCAGTCCATCGGATAATGGTAAAGAGTCATTGCAAAGTTCGACTCGTCAACTAGCACAGGATGTTTATCATAAAGAGAATTCCCGGGAAACCTCTCCGGTTTACAGTAAACCGATAAACATATCGGGAGATATGGGAACGATAACGAACACGAAAACGTGGGAGGAACACTCCTATGAATCAGGGCTGGCATGGGCCAACCTGTATTTCCCCGGTGGTGATGTGCATAAAGCCGCTGAAAACATGTTTTCCCCATACGAACAGTTTATGGCTGAGTTAAACCAAGAGCGGCCCGATTTAGCGGACAGCTATTGGGGCATCTCTATCAATAAATCTGGTGAGTTGAAAGTGTCCGGCTCACTGAGTGATGACGATAAAGAGTTCCTCGAGACCAAGTTAAATGAGAATGAGGAGCTTGTGTCCGCAGCTGAAGACTTTAAAAATAACTTTCTAAAATATGTTTCCATGGAATCTGGGGGATGGGGTAATTACGAAGTAAACGATGATAACTTTGCTGAAATTTTTGACCTAAAACAGATGCTCGATAGCTCTGAAGGAACTGAAGAATTTAAGTATTATTGGGGGAAAGACTTTAGTTTTCTGGAACTTAATGAAAATATAGGTCAACAGCTCCGAAGTAACGCTAGCAAATTCGAATAATTGTTTAGGACTCCCTCACGGGAGTCCTAAAATACATTATGCAGGATTGCTTGAGATTAGTCTTTGGTTACAGATATGCCCAAAGATTACAGTCTCTACATTTCTTCCTCCAATACCTATTTTATGGGGTTCACCATACTCATCTAACCCATTATTAGTCGGGATCTCTAGACGCCAAGCCCCTACTTCGACCTTCGATTCCCATACGTTTTTATATCCGTGGCTGTATTCAGTATGCTCAATCGGCTTATTAATATTAGGAGTACAAGAACGAAAGGTAATTTTTTCTGAAATCCGCCCATTTTCGTCAGATACGACTTCATAATCTGTTGAGGTATTTGCAGTATCTAATACGTTTTTTATAAAACGAAAAGTAACTGAGGCGCCTTCTATTGGGGCGCCAGTAGAATCCCGAATAACAAGTGACCAGTTTAATTCGTTGTATCCCTGTGTAGTGAGATATGGAGAGCTAAATGCAGAATATGGAATACGTGTCACATTACTTTCACCGGAAATGTCGTCGTCAAAAGAATCCACTATTGATGCTAACGTTAACGTATAATTATTTTCCGGGTTAGCGGGTAATGCGTCATTTGGTCTGACTCGTAAATTGATTTTTTGACCGGGCTGAAGACCCGATAACAGTCGATAAGAATATGCCGGAATTGGAACCCATCCACTATTGTAAACCTCAAAGAAATACTCGTTAGTCAGGTCATCTTCTAATACGACGGATAAATTCTGTCCATTCACCGCCGTAAACTCAAAGTAATCAACATCGTTAATGCTGTCCATATTACCGACAATTTTATTCTGTCTCTCCGGTAATATGGTTGACGTTGCAACGGTATCATTAAATTCGTAAGCATCCAGGTTGGTAGCAACGGCCGCACCGAAGTTATAAGGTGAGCCATCCGATTCAATCACCTCCATAAACCAGTAATAATGGCCGGGTTCAGTCAGTGCAATAACTGCTTCATCCTGGTTACCTGCATTTGCCGAGCTGCCAATGACGGTAAAGGTATCGTCGGGGTTATGCCTGAGTATGCTGAGATTGACATTCGTATCGGTGGATTGACCAACCAATAATGCCGTCGTTTTACTTCGCTCCGTAATTTCAAAATGATAACAAACGTTTTCACCAGCTTGCGAGTTGCTAAGTGTATAAAGGCTTCCCGTAGCAAGCGTCGGGCAAATGGGGGTTATCGCACTGTCGGTAATAGCCTGTTTACTCATACTGGAAACAACCGCGTTCTGAGAAGGGAGCCCCTTAATCACAAACTTATCGACTTGTCCTGCAGACTCTAACTCGTGTTCCACTGCAAAAATGTGCGCTGAAAATAAGAGAGATAGAAGAGAGAGTGGTAATGTTAATTTTTTCACCGTAAACGTACTTTTTGGTTTCGGAGATTAAAAATTATACTGAAAAGTTAAATTGATCAACAAAATATTATGACAAGTATCTTTAATTTTTCTAAAAGTGACTTCCTACGACTAGCTGTTATTTGAAATGAGTAATGGCATCAATAAGTTATCGTACCTGGGATTAAGATATCTGCAGTTCGCGAATTAAGAAACTTTTTACTAACAAAATATTAAGTTAAAACACTGAGTGCCGATATTTATAGACTACAGGTGCGAGAAAAGGAAATGATATGAAAGTCAGCGGCCATGGAGCGGGTGTCCTGCCTCAAGTAGTATCGAATTCAACTGTAAAAATCAGTCCATCGGATAACGGCAAAGAGTCATTGCAAAGTGCGACTCGTCAACTAGCACAGGATGTTTATCATAAAGAAAACTCACGGGAAACCTCTCCGGTTTACAGTAAACCGATAAACATATCGGGAGATATAGGAACGATAACGAGTACTAAGACGTGGGATGAACACTTTTATGAATCGGGGTTGGCATGGGCTAACCTGTATTTGCCCGGTGGTGATGTGCATAAGGCCGCTGAAAGCATGTTTTCCTCATACGAACAGTTTATGACTGAATTAAACCGAGAACAGCCCGATTTAGCCGACAGCTACTGGGGGATCTCTATCAATAAATCTGGTGAACTGGAAGTGTCCGGTTCAATCAGTGATGACGATAAGGAATTTTTGGAAACCAGGTTAAACGAGAACGAGGAGCTTGTGTCCGCAGCTCAAGGCTTTAAGGATAACTTTTTAAAGCACATTGCTATGGAGTCTCTTGGTTGGGGGAAATACGATGTCAATTCAAGCAACTTTAATGAAATTTTTGACCTAAAACAGATGCTCGATAGCTCTAAGGCAGATGAAGCATTTAAGGAGCTTTGGACGGAAGATTTAAGCCATTTGGAGTTAAATTACTTAGAGCTAAATAACAGTATATCGCGACAACTTCGAAGTAACGCTAGTAAATTTGAATAATTGTTGAGGGCTCCCTTAAGCTTTAGGGGAAACACTGGAGTTACACGCTAAGTTTCCAGATGGTCAGAAGGTTGAGATAAATCAGTTTAAGTAAATAAGTTAGTCTGACTATGGCATTAAACCAGCTTTCCCAATTAGGGAAAACTGGCTGCTGTGAATTCAGGCTGGCCTTGTAAGCTGAGCCTTGTTAAAGCCGCTCAATAACCGCCTGAGTAAAGT
>JABXHG010000266.1 GCA_013393545.1 Alteromonadaceae bacterium
GGGTGATCCCTTGATTGTTTCGAGTAAGCTAAGTGGATATAAGTCTTTCCCGCATAAGCGGGGGTGATCCTTCTTTTATACCTGCCCACATTTCGGCTGTGGTGTCTTTCCCGCATAAGCGGGGGTGATCCTACGATGAAGTAGGTATAACGATACATTCTCAGGTCTTTCCCGCATAAGCGGGGGTGATCCTAACACGTATCTTAATGATAAAAAGATGTCTAAAGGCTTAGGTCCGTCAATGGACAAGGTCCAAGGGAAACGGCGCAAGAATAAAGAAAGGGGGTTAAACAATTAATTGAAATACAAGGGCATTACTTTTAATGGTTTACACTCCTATGAAGATTTAGGGCTAACGATCAAAGAAAAAGAAATCGGCAATCCTGAGAAAGAAAAGGCACTCGTTGAAGTGCCTTTTTCTAATCTCGAATATGATTTTTCCGAGCTTTACGGTGATCAAAACATGTCGAGCCGCGCACTTTCGTATACGTTTAATGTTTACAACGCCAAATATTTTACGAAAGAACAAATGGTTCGATTAAAAACTCGCGCGGTCAATCATTTCATGAATGTTAACAAGATGGTCGAGCTGTACGATGATGATTATCCCAACTGGCACTTTTTAGCCGAGGTAAGAGAAGCCCCAGACTTTAGCGAAGATAACGCACGAGGCGAGTTAACTATTGAATTTGAAGCTTATAAGTACATGATCGATAACGAGCCCGAAGGTACAGATATCTGGGATCGGTTCGATTTTGATTTTGATATGGCCCAAGTTACTGAGTTAAAAGTTGATGAAACGCAAGAACTCGTGATTTTGAGTAATAGTGCAGGTGCTGTTAATCCTTCCATTCGGTGTGATTCCAACATGACCATTGAACACGAGGGCACGCTTTACACATTTAAAGCAGGCACAACTAAAGAACTTGAGTTCCGCTTAACCAAAGAATTTAACGAACTGCGCATCTCAGGCAACGGCAAGCTTGAATTTATTTGGCATAAGGAGATGATTTAAGTGTATCTAGTGAAGATTTATAACGATCAATACGACGAAGTAGGTACAACGATACATTCTCAGTATGCGAATAACATTAAAATTGAAGCAGATAGCTTAAAGCCGGATATTAATGATATTGGCACGTTTGACTTTACGATTTATCCCGATAACCCGGGTTGGGGAAAGATTAAACCTTTAAAAACCCTTATCAAGGTTACAGATACCAAGTGGAACTTTGTATTGTTTGAGGGGCGCATTTTACAGCCTACAACAGATCAAGGTGATGACCGTGTATTGAGTGAGTCTTACTTATGTGAAGACGAGAAAGCTTATTTACATGACAGTATTCAAAGCTGGAAAAAGCTTACAGGTGACCGCACAGGGGAGCAACTCTTTCGAGAAGCTCTTAAAGTACACAATGAACAAGTTGAAGAATATAAACGATTTGAAGTTGGCCACATTGATATGCCTAATCTATCGGGCAATGTGCGCTTTATCGATGATACTTCAGATACTTACAACACGATCACGGACAAGCTGCTAGATAACGATAATATTGGCGGCGAAATTCGTATCCGCAAAGAAGACGGGGTGCGCTATCTTGATTGGGTGCAAGAAGTCGGTGAGAAAAAAGAAAATGAAATTCGGCTACGCAAGAACTTGTTAGAAATGACCAAGGAATTAGACCCTACCGAGATTGTGACAAAGCTATTTCCTCGTGGGAAGCGTTTAGAAGGTGATGAAGACGGCGAGGAGAGTCAAGATCAGTCAAAACCTCGTCTAACGATCGCTGATGTCAATGACGGCAAAGAATACTTGCTGGCAGATCAGGAACTTATTAATGAGTTTGGTATCCAAGCCAAATCCGAAACATGGGACGCAGTCACACAAGCCAGCAACCTTTTAAGAGTTGGCAAACAGTTTTTAGAAGATCAACTGGTGGCTACCGGTAAATTTACAATTAAAGCTTTGGATTTATCTTTGCTCGATATCGACCCCAACCGCTTTTGGATAGGTAATACCTATCATGTGCATAATCCCTTAATGAATGTTGATGAGGATTTGCGCCTTGTGGGCATGACGATCAAAATCAACGAGCCTGAACAAACGGAACTCGATTTCGGGGATAAAGATGTAACACTTACCGAGTATCAAAATAGCCTAACCAAAGAACAACGTGATTATACCAATTTACAGCAACGTGTGGAAGGACAATCCCGCACCATTCGAAAGCTAGAGGATAATATAGGCGATACCGATCAGCGTGTGGTTGATTTGAGGCGTCAGATTGATGAAGGAACGCCACCCGACTATGAGGAAAACATTAATACGATATTAGATCGTATCCAAGATTTAGTTGGGGACATTCAAGAGGTATCGGCAAGTGTTCCGACTGATGAAACAATGGAAAGTATAGATTCATCTTTAAGGGAACTGAAAGAGTTTCAACGAACGCAAGAAGAAACTAACAACACGATCCGGCAACGGATTGAATGGCTAGAGGAGGGAAACACAGGAAATGGCTAAACAACAAGCAAACTATCACGATCCTGAAAGCAATAACTTTCCCGATGATTACGATACAGGCAAAATTGATGACCGTGTGCGAATCAGAACGCAGGCAGTAAGAGAAAAAATGTACGGCAAAGATGTACGTGGCGCGATGGCTCAAGCGGAAGAAATTAGTTCCGTGGTGGCTACTGAAGCCCACGATATATCTTCAGACACCAAAAGACGTCAGGACCAGCTAGAAGATCGCTACGATAAGCAAATCGCTGGCAATACAGATGTTAATGAAGTGATAGATGCTCGAATATCTGGGATCACAAACGAAAGTTTTCCCACTTTACGCAGACGGATTGATAACGTAGAGCAAAATGGCATTAGCTTTATCAGCCACAAAGCAGAAGATTCTATGATTTTAGAAGACGATCAATTTACTAAAAATCATGAATTCGTCGATCTTGGAACGGTCGACACCAAACGTTTTGAGGGTGGTCTTGTCATCGATAATATAGGTCCTGATGATAGTAGCACGTTTTATTTTAAGAAAGTAGGTGAAATAGATGTCAGTTGATATCCGAAAATTGATGCAAGTAGATGACAAAGGTACGCAACGACAATATTATCCAGAAACAAACATCGAGGCTGTAAATGGACTGCAAGACTTGTTGTTAAGTGGTGATTTCCCAGCCTTAGAAGAAACAATACGTCAGTTTGAAAGTAATGTTAGTGAAACCTCAGGACGCTTGAACCGATTAAAAGACGAAATGACGGAAATGGTTGAGGGCGAGCATGGTTTTTTAGAGCTTGAACCCGGTTTTGAGAATTACAATAATAGCAACCAAAGCGATCTCTCTAGCCAATTACAATACTTCCGAATAGGGAATTTGGTTAAAATATTTGGAACGGTTAAGAATACAGGCACTATAAAGGCTGGGAGCCAAGTCGTTATTGCTACATTACCTTATCGGTTATCTGTTCGAATGGTTGACATCGTACGAGCAGAGGCCGAAGATGGTCGAACGTTTAGATGTCG
>JABXHG010000267.1 GCA_013393545.1 Alteromonadaceae bacterium
TTAGATGGCTATCGCCTGTAACCGCTCGTAAATCTTGTCCCAGTACGTGCGCAAAGTCCTCTAGAGACGTCAGCGAATCGTATTGTCCCAACTCCAGTTTGTTTAGAAATAACGCCCTTAACTCGGGAACCACGTTCGGTTCTATGTAGTTGTCCTGCATAACATCGAACGTTTTAGTCATCAGCTGGCGAACCTGTTCTGGCGGCAGGTTGTTCTCATCTGCCTGAGAAATTTCCGAATTCGACAACAGAGAAATAAGCAAAAGTAGCAGAGCAATAAGTCTGCACGATTTAAATAAAAAACTTTTCATGAGTTTACCTTTAAAAATCCATTAGTAACGGCTGGCTTGAACCAGTCCGATAATTGTTATTCGTTTAGGAACTAATGGATTCAGATAAAGGCGTTCTTGATTTTGAATTGCATGCCAACGTCTTTCCACCCGGACAGGTGAAAACGACTTGATGGCTTTATTAAAAACCAATCAATAGGAATAGGTTCGGTGAGCAAATAAATATTAGCAACGAGCGCGCTGAACTTAGTTTCATCAACACGCTCGAATTGCCAATTTGCCGACTGTTTATGATGCTCAAATTGACTTGCGCTTGAGTATGACGAAGCCGAGACAGCAGTGTCGTCACTTATGTCAGACGTAACAACTGTATCGGCAACCGCTAACTGCGTATTGGTGGCCGAGTCGGGGTTACTGAAAAACAGCCAGCAGAACACACACAGCATTACTGCCGTAATTGTGATTTTTGCAGCCTGAAAGGCGCTTCTTTTGGCTGAATTAACCATTACACTTTCTCACACCCCAGTCCTTTCAAGTAGCTCTCCACAGCGCTGTTAATTTCATCTTTAAGCCACGCAGGTCCGTAGTCCGTCATATCGTTATGCCGGGACTTTGGTATTTTTTTAACGCATATACCGTATTTCTCGTTCTCTTGCTGTGAAGGCAACACCCCGTCGTCTGCAGGGTAATCGCTGCCGCGAATTGAGAGCACCCCAATATCCTTATTGCGGGGAAGTGGAACGCGGCGGTGGTCAATCGTAATAACAGTTTCTATGTAATTCTTGCCTTCATTCGCAAGCCAGGACGAGATATCGCCGCCGTTTGAATGGCCAATCAGCAGCAAGTCATTAAAATTGTAGTTTGGGTAAGTTGGCTCGAGGTTGTGCTTAACGAAATCCAGCGTTTCAGCTCCCCTGCTCCAGTTTTCGCTTCTGGTTTCATAAAGATCACCCGATACAGACAGCGGAGGATCGCTCTCTAGCTCATGGCCAATAGCCACAACCATATAACCCAACTGGTTTAGCTGCTTAGATAAAAAACTGTACTTGGTATGCGAAACTCCGTAACCAGCACTAAGAAAAGCTACCGAACATTTTTGAACTTCACTACACTGTTCTTCAGAAGTTGGATACGAGATTTGTATAGGAATATTTCTGTCCCTAGACTCATCGTAAACCGTTTTATCGGCAAAGCTAAATGAGCTGAAAAATAAGCCAGCGAGTACTATGAGGAATTTCAAATTATAGTCCTTTACTATTTGATTTCGTGTTCTTTAACTGTACTACGATTTAAAATCTATGTCTGCTTATCGCAGGGGACTAGTCTTAAAGCAGTTTCCTAAGTTTTTCAGTGCAACCATAAATAAAACAACCTCATTTTTTGAACATCACTGACTCAAGTTTGCCCAGGTTTTCGGGGTTGTACCAAAGCAATTTTTAAAATGTCGCGTCATATGACTTTGATCTGCGAAACCACTACTAAATGAAACTTGAGACAACGGTATACCTAGTTCAATCAGAGATTTTGCTTTTTGTAATCGCTTCAGTGTCACGTAGCGATAAGGGGTGGTGCCGTATAGAGCTCTGAAATCGCGTGTTACCTGCCACTTACTGTAGTCGGAAATCACGGCCAGTTCATCCAATGTAATGTCGACAGGTAAACTGGAATCTATGGTAATGATATCGTCAATATATTCGCGCACTCGTTTCATTGCATGGTAGTTTGCATGAGTATGCTTAATACTGTTCGACGTAGTCTGTTGTAAACAGTTGGCAAAAGCATAAATAAGATCCTGATGCTCTAACTTTTCCAGCGGTCGATTGAATTCAGATAATAGCTTTTTCGCAATTTCAATAAACTGAGGCTGCTTTGTTACTCCTCCGTCCAAAAATGGCAGGCTGAAGCCTTGCAATATATTTTGCACGTCAACAGGGTCGATGGTTATCGCTCGGTAAGCAAAAGGGTCATCTGTCCCGGCCTGACCGTCATGAGTTTCATCAGGATGCAGTATCACCACTTCACCGGGAAGGGAGTGTCGTAATGCACCGCGATAATTGAAGCTTTGAACACCTTGTGTCGTTAAAGCTAAAGTGTATGTGTCATGGCTGTGTGGTGCATAAGCAAGTCCACTAAAACATGCTTCGATTCGTTCTGTTTCGCCGTCGGCTCTGTTCACCCAACTCTTGTTCTTCCCCATCCCTGCGGTACTCCTGAATTGACTCATTTCAAGCTATGCCAAAGCCTTTTTATGCCTCATGTCACTTTATTCATATAATCGCAATATCGTTCAATAACATATAGGCTAGCCGAGCTACTATAGCCCAAACATTCATTGGGAGTATATATCTTGATTAAACACTACGTCGTTTTCGCTAAATTGATTTCCGTGGTAACCGTCGCATTATTAACGGCAAGTTGCTCTGCCAAGGGGATCATAAACTTACAAAGCGGCAATGCACTAGCATCGCAAACGTGGTTGAGTAAGGAAGAAAGCTTCAAAGTTCCCTTCGTTTGGCATGACGGCCATATCATTATTGAAGTAAACGTAAATGATACAGAGCCTTTAAGGCTTGCTTTTGATTCAGCAGCGGCGGCGACCGTTATTTTTGATACTCCACGAACTCAAACCCTGCCGTTAGATGTGGAAAGACAGATTGATCTTCAGGGCCGGCAGGTCAACGTGGTTAACAACGGGATTATCCGAGTTGGAGACATTGAACTCTCAGAACTGACTTTTATCCAGGTTCCTATTGAGCAAAACCCGTTATTTAATGACTATGACACAGCTTATTTTGACGGCGCGATTGGCTACGACTTACTGAATCACTTCAATATAACGGTTCTTTTCGCAGAACAGTCGCTACAGTTTTCTCAAAAAGGCACTAAAAGTGCATTCAGCAACGAAAGCAGCATTACTTTACCATTGTCGATTCATGGCAGAATTCCCTACATTGATGCCACAATGAAAAATAGAGACGACGTTAAAACAAAGTATACTTTTGTCGTAGACACAGGTGCCCCTGACTATGTTTATTTGAATGAAAAATTGACAGATGGTGTAGAGTTTCCAGTGGAATATTTTGAAACTCAAACACAAAACTTTGACGGCAAAGAGGTATTTAAAACCAGTCGCATCGACTTCTTTGGA
>JABXHG010000268.1 GCA_013393545.1 Alteromonadaceae bacterium
CCCAACCATCGAGTTGGACACGTCAGGTCGCGCGTGGTGGGTCCCACAAAGCAAGGAAGTCGTTAAACCTTATTGGCTATGCCTTGACGAGATGAATTTAGCACCTGTCGAACAGTACTTTGCTGACTATTTATCTGTTCTGGAAACACGTGAATTTGATCATAGCTCTGAAACGCTTAGGTATCGCTCTGATGCTCTCGTATCGTCTGAGCTCATCAAAGGACTTGGAGACAAAGCTGAAGGCAGCTTAAAAGAAGCGCTTGGTGTGTCTGACCAATTATTTGAGCAATTTAAAGAACACGGCATTCCACTACCGTTTAATTTAATTATTGCCGGCACTGTAAACATGGATGAAACCACACATGGATTCTCACGCAAGGTCATAGACAGAGCATTCACTATAGACTTTGGGCTCTTTTTCGAGAACCGTTTTGATGAGTTCTTTGAGGGGCAACCAAATATTCAATCGCTAACTTATTCGACGGTTTCTGATGCGCGTGCGCCGGGCTTATTTGATGACAACGAAGCTTTTCGAGATCAATCTGTTTCGTTTCTTGATGAAGTGAATAGCGTGTTAAAAAGAACCCCTTTCGAGCTAGCATTCAGGGCATTAAATGAACTGTTGCTATCAGTATATTGCTTTAATCCGAAGACTGGAAAAGAACTCACAGCCGTTTGGGATGATTTTTTAATGACAAAAGTGCTACCTCGTATTGAAGGTGACAGCGACAAGTTATCGCTCTCCGGTAACGGTACAGATGACGTTTTATCGGGTTTAGAGCTTATTTTGAAGCAACACCCCAACTTTCGGCAGATAGTAGATACTGAGCGTACAGACTTTTTCAGGAAAGACAGGAATGGACAGGCTAAAAGGATACGATGCCGGAGTATTAGCACACTAGAGAGGATGCAACATCGCCTGAGAACTAACGGATACACCAGCTTCTGGCCTTAGTCCATGCAGACACTTATTAAGGTAAAAACACCGACTTGGGATTTGGCAGTAAAATCTAACCATACCGAAAGTCGATACCGACAGCTCAAGCAGGCATTAACCGCCAGGGGAAAAGATATACCTGTCTCTTCGGTAAAGATATTATCCGAACAAGCTGGCGAGTTCTCCGTTTTCTGTAATAACATGGAAAGCCTTGCTCATGGCTCACAAAAGCTCGACGCGAGCTTTTTACTGAGTCACCCCATGCTGTTCGAAAACTCGACCTATGGGTTCGAATTTTCGTTTAAAGCCAATGCTCATAAATTTCCACCACGTATTACGCATGACTTAAAATCGGTATCAGAATCGTTTAATCACTCGATGTTCGGTGACACACACGTGTTGTGGGGCACACTGAACACAGGTAATAGCTTGGGCTGGTTAAAGCTACCGCTCAGTTATCAATTGCCAGGGCAGCCGGCACAAACTGATACTGTCAGCTTTGAAGTTTTCCCCACCAAAATGGATATGCGGGATGACTTAACATCCATTGTAAAACAACTACAACACCCATACCGCGACTGGTGTTTTACCTTAACGGAAAAGACCAGCCACGACGCACAAAACAATACTGAACGCAGCCACTTCCCCGTCATGTGGCTTAATCATTTTGAGCATTTAAGAAATCAGTTTTATGATGGCATCAAGCGTATTTCTCATTCGCCACACGCCAGGCTACTGAATTCGACAAAGCACTTGAAAGCAGACCGTCTTAAAGGTAAATTATCAGCTAAACTAGAGCAGCAAGTTAAAGAGAGCTTAGCGCAAAAGCGCTATTATAAGCGGTACGCGATCGAACAAAAAAAGTTAAAGGTCGACACGCCTGAAAATAGATTTATAAAGTTCGCCATTCAAACCTTGGTAGCTAAGCTCAAGCAAGTCAGTCTCGATGCCGAGTTGGTTGATCCAGAAAAAGAAATTTTGTCGGATCACTTTTTCAATAAGCTAGAGATGTGGTGCGAACCTCTAAACAAAGCCCTGAACGCTCCTTTCTTTAAGGAAGTCGGCCGTTTTAGAGGATTAAATACTGACTCGTTAGTACTGCAACAGAAGTCTGGATACGCCAAAGTTTACCGTGCCTGGCAAGAACTTAAACTGTATCTGGATTTGTTTGGTGTTGATGCTTCGGTATCCGTGCGCTCTATCGCTGACTTATATGAAGTTTGGTGTTATTTACAAGTGACCCAGATCGTTGAAGAACTAGGCTTCGAAAAGGTTAGCGATACAGAGCAACCCAAACTAAAACGTAAAGGGCTCAAGGTTGAATTCGAGGATGGATTAAGCTCTTCACAATCCTTTAAAAAAGGTGATGTAAGCATAAGAGTGGCCCATGAACCTCGCATCTCCCTGCAAAGCGATCCTTACAAGGCTTGGACATCAATGCAAAAACCCGACATTTTCCTTGAGGTATCCATTGGTGACCGAGAACGTCTTGTTTGGGTGTTTGATGCAAAATATCGCATCGACAGTACAGTACCAGATAAGGATTGTGTTCCTACTGATGCGCTTAACCAAATGCACAGATACCGAGACGCATTGATTTATCTTAAAAGCGATAGCTTAGGCACCAACAGGACTAGGCCGGTCTTTGGAGCTTTTGCACTGTACCCAGGTTTTTACGCACAAACATCTGAGGACATATCGGCTAACCCCTACTGGGACGCTATTAACGAAGTTGGGGTCGGTGCATTTCCGTTATTACCCGGCGCATCGAATGAGTCTGGGAATGCTTGGCTGAAAGCTTTCCTAACTGACCAATTAGCCAACTTACTAGAAGCAGAAAGCGAAAGGGATATTGATAGATACTTTTTCCAAGAGTCTGCAAGGATAAGTCAGACAGGGCTAAAGAGTATCCGCCACTCAGATTTAGCCCTAATTACCTCAACGGCAGCTGATCCGCGTAAACCGGGATATTACGAGTCATTTTTAAATGGTTCAGCCAAGGTTTTTCACATGAAGAAAAAGGCATCTACCCGAAAATATATTATCGACCACAAGATAAGAGAAATGCAGTTTATTGTTATTGCTGCCCCAGATATTGAGCAAGGTAGCAAATTAAAAGCCAATTATGTTTGGCATGTCGAGTCTGTTGATGAAGTATCAGGACATGACTTAACAGCTGAGATCACCGGAACGCCTAGCAAAAAACGTGATGAAAAATATTGGCTATTCAAACTCAGTCAGCCGCAGGCGCTGACGAGCCCGCCAACTGATTTTGATCAGGAGCACCATAATTTCAAGTTTCAGCCTTTGTCTGAACTCATTTAAAAAACGCTTAAAGCTTTTCAAATCTTTGCCCCACCAAACTCAACTGCTCCT
>JABXHG010000027.1 GCA_013393545.1 Alteromonadaceae bacterium
TGGCTGGCTCAAGGAGCTGCGGCGCATCGCGACCCGCTATGACAAACTGGCCCGAAGCTTCCATGCCATGGTATGTCTTGCGTGCATACAGCGTTGCCTACGAGCCAACTTTTCGTACAGAACCTAGATATGAATAAATCTATGGAGGATACTTGCAACCCCATTCTTTGGAACAAGGTGCAAGAGATATGGGCTGCGCTAGATAAGCCTAGCCCATCGATTGAAGTTCATTTCTGTGGAAACCTACTCCCGATGGAGGCCGGCGAAAGGTCAAGGGCAGATTCCACCCTTGGAAAATTTAAGTATTTTAATGTTCACCACCATAGTCTAGACACTATTGTAAATCTTTTTATTGATAAGAAATCTGCAGAGATAAACAATCAGATACAAGTAGTAGACAAAGATTACTTTGATCGAACTGATGGAAGCATTAGAGGGCTTATATGTACGGTCGAGGCGTCTGAAGTAGTAAGACTTATCAAGAGCCCGGAACACCCCGAAAACGTCCTAAAAGAAATATTTAATGATAACGTTAGGATTTATCTGAGCAGAACAAACAAAATAAACCGAAAGATAATAGAAACCGCAATATCCGAAGACGGCCCATTATTCTGGTATCTCAATAATGGCATCACTATGACATGCGACTCTTTTTCATACCCAAAAGGAAAGCGAGCACCTATAATTGAACTAAAGAACATTCAAATTGTTAATGGCGGCCAAACATCGAATGCGTTATTTGAGGCAAATAAAATAGCCCCCCGAAAAACTTGATGACGTCCTAATCTTGATTCGCATAATTGAAACAAAATCCCAGCCAGTTAGTTTAGCGATCGCCGAATCAACAAATAGCCAGACGCCAATAAAAAGCCGTGATTTAAGGTCGAATGATGAAATCCAGAAAAAGCTTGAGGAAGCATTTGAGGGAATGGGGCTCTTCTACGAAAGGAAATTGAAACAATATAGCGACAAAACCAAAGGGTCCAAAGTTGACGCATTATCCGCTGGTCAGGCACATCTAGCTTACA
This sequence comes from Alteromonadaceae bacterium, assembly GCA_013393545.1. The sequence continues at coordinate 1,029 of JABXHG010000027.1, forward strand.
GTCTTGAGCTTCCAGAGGTTGCTAAGAAAGATCGTGGGAGAATATTCGCTGACTTGTACGATCAAGTTTTCACAGAAGAACTAACAGTTGACGAGCTTTTGGGGGCTCTTAAAATACTCAATATCATAGAAGCTGAGAAGCGCAAGGTTCAAGCAGCTATAAAGAGACAGGAAGACTTTGACCGTAGGTTTATATGTTTAATTGATGGTGCTTACCATGCGCTTTTTGCCGTGGGGCAGGTATGCGACGCTAGAGGGATTGATCGGTTGGAATTCGAGAGTGCGAAGACTGTAATTCCTAAGGCAATGGAGTATATCGCTCAAATGGTCGGCACTGCACAGGAAGAAGATGAGTCTTTTTCCTTCAACCGCTATTTTAAAGATGCAAAAACGAAGACCAAAATTGCATCATATGTTCAAACTGAAGAGTCATCTGGCTTGTAACGCCCACGCAGGGGACAAACCATGCTCAAAACACCCGCTCCATCATTTACCCGAGCAGCCACCACCGTCGCCGGACTTCTGTTTCTGTTGGCCGCCACTCCAGCCTTGGCATCGTCAAGCTGTGAGGGCGTCAAAGGCTGCGACATGAAGTTCTGCGAAATAGAGCAGAAGCTGAATATTGCTCAGAAAAATGGCAATAAATATCAGGTGGCTGGGTTAGAAAAGGCACTGAAGGAGGCGAAGCGCCACTGTACGGATGAAGGCCTTCGCGAGGACCTGATTGAGGACATACAGGACGCCAAAGAAGATTTGGCCGAGGATGAGGCCGGTCTCAGGGAGGCTGAAGCAGAAGGCGACAGGGATGATCGCCGCAAGTACCAGCAAAAGATTGAAGAAGAGAAGAACGACATTAAGCAGCTTGAAGATGAGCTATCTCGTCTGAATTAAACACAGCTGACAAAGCGGCCATCTGCGGGGATAATGCAGTCAGTCAATATTAATTCACGAACCAATTTTTGAATTGGAATATTAGCCGGCAGGCCATGGGCCTGCTTCGCCCGGCGCAGCCGGCCTCCTACAACGCCGGCTGGCAGTCAAATGAGCAGCTTAACTGACTGATAACACCTCCTGGCGGCCGTTTCTCCTTTCACCGCCCTTTTCCCTTTCCCATAACACTCCCCTGCTCACATCCCCCAGCGCCGCAGCAGGTTGTGGTAAACGCCGGTGAGCTGGACGCTTGCCGCGCTGTCGGCACCCAGCTGCTGGTGAATCTGCTGGATTGAGGTGTCCAGGTCAAACAGCAGGCTGCGCTGGCCTTCATCGCGGACCATGCTTTGTATCCAGAAAAACGCGCCGAGGCGTGCGCCCTGGGTGACCGGCGTGACGCGGTGCAGGCTGGATGACGGGTAGAGAATCAAGTCCCCCGCCGGCAGTTTGACGCTGTGGGCACCGTAGGTGTCTTCGACGATCAGCTCGCCGCCTTCGTAGGTGTCCGGCTCGTTGAAAAACAGCGTCGCGGAGAGGTCCGTGCGCAGGTACTCGCCACGGCTGTGATCCATGCGCATTGAGTTATCCACATGCAGTCCGAACGACTGTCCGCCCTGATAACAGTTGAACAGCGGCGGAAACACATGCTGCGGCAGCGCCCCGGCCACGAACAGCGGGTGGCGTTTGACCGCCTGAAGGACGACCTGCCCCAGATGGCGGGCAACGTCGGAATCCTCGGGCAGCTGCATGTTGTCCTTGGCCATGGCTGACTGAAAGCCCGCGGTGGCCTTGCCGTCCTGCCACTGGGCCTTGAGCAAAAGCTCGCAGCATTCGGCCACTTGGGTTTTATCCAGCACTTCGGGGACGTGAAGCATCATGGCGGGATTCTCCTTGGTAAACGGGTCTGGATACGCGCTGGCCCAGCCCCCTATCAAGGGAGCCGGGCCGTTATTGATGGCACGGGTAAAACGCTACGCCTTGTAAGCGCTACCCTGAAAACGCTGCCTGTTAGAAGCGGTAGTCCAGCGTCAGCACGCCCGAGCGGCCATCACCGATTTCCACCGCAGAACCGCGTGAATCAGTGCCGGGGCGCGGGCGCACGCCGGAGACATACTCTTCATCCAACAGGTTGTTGACGTTGAACTGAGCGCTCAGGTTCTCGGTCACGCGGTAGGCGAGCATGGCGTTGTGCAGCCAGTAGTCGTCGATTTTCGCGGCGACATCCGAAGCCACGTGGCGCTCGCCCACGTACTGTGCGCCGTAACCCACCTGCAGGTTCTGGCTCAAATCATAGGTCGACCACAGGCTGAAGCTGTGCTCTGGCGTGTTGCCCAGCGCATGCCCTTCGGGGTCGCGGCCGTTGGTCTGCGCTGAGGCGATGGACTTGAGCGTTTCGCTGTCCAGGTAAGTGTAGTTGGCGTACACGTCCCAGGCGTCTGTCAGCTGGCCGGTCATGCCCAGCTCCACGCCCTGCACGCGCTGCTCGCCGGCAAGGCGCAGGTCGCCGTTACCGTCCTGCTCGCGCACGTTGTCTTTATCCACGCGGAACAGCGCGCCGTTCAGCCCCAGCTGGCCGTTCATCAGCTCCCACTTGGTGCCCAGCTCCCAGGTCTTGCTCTTTTCCGGCGAGAGCTTGTCGGCGCCGTTGCCGCGTCCCAGGCTGCCGGACGTGGCGAGGTTTTCTGCCGAAGGGCTGAACGATGTGCCGTAGGCCAGATACACCCGCCCGTTGGTCGCCGGCTTGTAAACCACGCCGGCGCGGCCGCTGAACTCGCTGTCGCTGGTGGTGGTGCGCTCGTTGTCGTCTTTATTCACCGCTTCGCCGTCGATCCAGTCGTGGCGCAGACCAAGGCTCAGGTCCCACTGAGGGTTCAGGCTGATGGTGTCAAAGGCGTAGATCGCCTGATTTTCAAGCGTCGCTTCGTTAGCGCCACGAGCGTTATAGGTGGTGCCGCCGCCCCAATGCCCGGGCGGGTTGCCAATGTCGTAACCGCCGTCAGGATACGGATGCGCAGCCGACCCCAGCCCCAGGTTGGACGCCGTGCGGTCGTAGGTTTCCCGGGAGAACTCGGCACCCACCAGCAGCTCATGCTCAAGCCCGCCGGTGTTGAAGCTGGTGCTGAGCTGGGTCTGGTTGATCCACATTTCCGTGGTCACGTCCCGGCGGTACGCCTGAGGGCCGGCGGGCTTGTAACGCCCGGATGCCAGGCCATCCATATCGGCGTGGGGCGCTGAAATGGTGGTGTCGCGGTCAAGCTGGGTATAGCGGGTCTTGTTTTCCAGCCGCGTCTCGGCGGAGAAATCGTGCTCCAGCTGCAGGGTGGCGATATCGCTCTGGATCTCTTCGCCGTCAAGGTTGCTCCAGCCGTAAAACGCTTCATGGTCAACACCCGGCAGCACCTCGCCGTCTTTCGCGGGCAGGCCGTAGTCCAGCAGGTTGTCGTCTTTCTGGTGGACGTAGGAAAGCGTGGCGCGGGTGGCATCAGACAGGCCGACGGTCAGCGACGGCGCAATGCCGAAGCGCTCTTCGTTGATCTCATCACGCCCGGGCTTGTCGTTCTCGTGGCCCATCAGATTCAGGCGGAAGGCGCTGTTGGTGCCCAGCCCGTCAAGGGTCTGGTTGGCATCCAGCGTCACGCGGTGATAGTCGTCCGTGCCGAGGCCGGCGCTGACATCAACGAAATCGCGCTGCTGCGGGGTCTTGCTGATCATGTTGATCACCCCGCCGGTGGTGCCCGCGCCGCCGAAGACCGAGCTGGGGCCCTTGATGACTTCCACTCGCTCGATGTTGAACAGGTCGGTGCGGTTGTTCTGGCTGCTGTCGCGCAGGCCGTCCACTTTGAGGTTGGCGTTGGCGCTAAAGCCGCGAATGTTGATCTTGTCACCGGAACCGCCGCCGCCCTCGCCGGCGTCAAAGGTAATGCCCGAAACGTTGGAAAGCACCTGGCGCAGGCTCAGCGCCTGCTGCTCTTCGATGACTTTTTCCGGCACCGTGGTCACGGTTTGCGGGGTATCCAGCAGCGGCTTGACGAACTTGTCCGAGGCCGAATGCTCGACCTTGTAGCCGGTGTTCTGCTCGCCGACGACGGTGAGCGAGTCAAGCTCGGTGGCCTGGGTAGACTGCGCCAGGGCCGGCATGCTGGTGGAAGCCACGGCAAAACTGGCCGCAGTGGCAAAGGTGCGATAAGGCGAGCGGCGGGTCGCGGTAATACCAGAATTCACTATTCCGTTCCTTATGAATGAGTCAGAATTTCTTTTATTAAGGCGACGCATTCTCATATGCAATTAATTTTTAGTCAAGCCAGCTCCGTTGAAACAGAACGAGATGGGCCGGTCATCATGACTTCATGCAATGCTTTACTTACTGCCTGCCAGCTAAAACAATACACCGCCTCATGCCATCCACTGGCGCCAGCCAGGCTATCCTGCTTGACTATTTATCCACGCACCAATACCCACTACGAGCCCCAGCCATGCCTCTACGCCATATTCTTTTCAGCCTGATACTGCTCCCCCTGCCAACACTTGCCAGTGACTGGGTAGAACGCCCCGAATGGGCTGACATCTTTACCGACCAGGAAGCATTGAACGCCACCCTGGTCATTGCCGATGAACGTCAGGGGCACAAGAATCGTTGGGTGGTCAACGCCGAACGTGCTGATACGCGACTCTCGCCCGCCTCTACTTTCAAGATCCCCCACACGCTATTTGCCCTGGATGCCGGCGTAGTGGAGGACGAATTCGAGGTCATTTCCTGGGATGGTATAGAGCGCGACATTCCCGCCTGGAACCAGGACCAGACGCTGCGCTCGGCACTGCGTTACTCTACCGTTTGGGTTTTCCAGCAGCTGGCTGAAAAAATCGGTCATGAGCGCGAACAGGCCTATCTCAACGATATTGACTATGGCAATGCCACCCTTGGTGATGATGTCACTACCTTCTGGCTCAATGGCAGCCTGCGCATTTCGGCATTCGAGCAAATTCATTTGCTTGAAAAGCTTTACCACTTGGTACTGCCCTTTGACGAAGCTGACCAGCGGCTGCTCAAGGACATCATGATCAATGAAGCAGACCGTGACTGGATCTTGCGCGCCAAGAGTGGCTGGGACGGCCAGGTCGGTTGGTGGGTCGGCTGGGTCGAGCGCCACGATGGCCCTGTGTTTTTTGCTCTGAACCTCGATACGCCCGATGGCATGGCTGATTTACCCAAGCGCGAAGCTATTACCCGGGAGGTTCTTCGTCGCCTGAAGGCTCTGCCAGCGCAAAACAAGCCATCACAGTGATGACGCCAATATCAGAGGAGCCTTCCGGCGGCGCCCTGGTCCAGCAGAGCTGGCCGCTACTGCTCGTTTAACCGAGGGCTAAAAGGCCGCCCGGCAATCAACGTCACCGTGGACCCAAGCGTATGGCAACGCTGGAAAGCCGAGGAATACGGTTACCGGCCGCATACGCTGGTGGATGCGGGGAAGGAACCGCCGTGAAAGAATCTTGAGCTCAAACAATAGCCGGAGAACTGTATGCCGCTATTCTCAAAACGAAAACAGGCCTTCGGCCTGCTGGGCTGGCTGGCGGTGAGCTTTGCGGCGTCTGCCGTGGGCGCCATTGCCTCGATACAGGCCAGCGCCTTTTATGGCCAGCTTTCGCAGCCTGACTGGGCACCGCCGGCGTCGGTGTTCGGGCCGGTGTGGACGACGCTTTACGCGCTGATGGGCATTGCCGCCTGGCTGGTGTGGCGGCTGGGTGGATTCCAACAGCACCGGAGGGCGCTGACGCTATTTCTGATGCAGCTTGCGGTGAATGCGCTGTGGAGCTGGGTATTCTTCGTCTGGCATCTGGGCGCTCTCGGCTTTTTCAACATCCTGCTGTTGATCCTGCTGGTCGCGGCGACGATCGTCGCCTTCTGGCGGGCGCAACGGATTGCCGGCGCCCTTCTTGTGCCCTACCTGCTGTGGATTGGCTTTGCCGCTGCGCTCAACTATTCGGTGTGGCAGCTCAATCCGCAGGTGCTGGGGTGACAAAGCGCCTGAAACAGGCACACCATAGGCGCCTGCCGGCGCCTTCGCCCGGCAGAGCCGGCTTTACACCCGCTTTTTGGGTGCTCCTACAAAAATCCGCTACAGCACCCGGCTCGTAGGAGGGCAGCTCCGCTGCGCGACGGCGCCGCCAGGCGCCTGAGATTGTCTGCGGCCAAGACGGCATTTCCATCCAACCCAAGGCAGGCCTGCGGCCTGCTTCGCCCGGCGGAGCCGGCCTCCTACAATAGCACCGCAAAGCCAGTGTTTTATCCTTTGATTAATGCGCCTCATCCCAGTGGCTGCCGCTTTCGGCTTCAACCGTTAGCGCGACGCTGAGTTTGGCGGCGTTTTGCATGCGTTTGGCCACTTCTTCCTTGAACGCTTCAACCTCGCTTTCGGCGACTTCAAACACCAGCTCATCGTGTACCTGCATTACCATCAGGGCGTCGAACTCGCCTTCCTGCAGCCAGGCGTCGACGTCAATCATCGCCTGTTTGATGATGTCGGCAGCGGTGCCCTGCATGGGTGCATTGATCGCGGTGCGCTCGGCGCCCTGGCGGCGGTTGCGGTTCT
>JABXHG010000269.1 GCA_013393545.1 Alteromonadaceae bacterium
GCGAAGAAGGCTGGGCGTAATAGAACATCCATTTGTTAATTAAAATAACAACTGGACAAAAAATATCCTTCTAGTTAATGTGATTGTGAGGTCTCGCCTCGATAACAATAAAAATTTATAACAAAGACAAGTTGTACGTTCACTTAGATAGTGGCGTTTGTTAACGGAGAGAACAATCATGTTAAAATTGAAAAAAACGTTAACAGCATTATCAGTTGCTGCTGCAATAGCAGCCTCGTCCAGTTCTTACGCTCAGGATACCGGTACACTTCGTATACAAGTAACAGACACGCAAGGGAACCCTGTTCCTAATGCGACAGTGAGTGTGAGTGCTCCTGATACTTTGGCCAAAAGAACGGCAGAGACCGATGACGACGGATATGTTCGTTTAGGCGGATTGCAACCCTCTCGCGACTATCAAGTCGAGATTGTTGAAGAGGGGTACTCTGGATTTGAGTCTGGGAATGTTCGAGTTTCGTCGGGTCAAACTTTTGAGCTGAACTACTCATTAACAGCAGAAGGCTCTGATATTGAAACAATTCAGGTGACCGGCCGTGCGATGTCTACGATAGATACTACGTCCTCAACGACAGGAACCTCAGTCACCTTGGATATGACCGAGTCTCTTCCTACCGCTCGTAGCTTTCAGGATTACTTGCAGTTAGCCCCCAGTACTAAGCCATCTGTAGGCGGAAACCCCTCGTCTAAATCGGGTGTAAACTACTCTGACATTGGTGGCGAGTATGGTTCTTCTTCAGACAATGTTTACTACCTCGATGGTGTTAATGTTACCGATAACCAGACGGGTACTTTTGGCGCTAATATTAACTCCGAAATTATTCAGGAGCAGAGAATTTTAACTGGGGGCATACCTGCGGAATATGCGGGCGGTCAAGGCTTAGTAACCCGAGTTATCACGAAATCTGGTGGTAACGAGTGGAGTGGTTCTGTTAACTATTACTTCCAAAATGACAGTTTGGTGGCTGACAACGAAAATCTCTCTCAAAATAGCTTTGATACCTTTGATACTGCGGTGACTTTGGGTGGTCCGATTATTGAAGATGAACTTTGGTTTTTCGGCTCTTACCAAATTAAAGACCGTGAAGAAGATGTGACTGATCCGGTAACGGACACACAATTGCGTACTATCACAGATGAGCAAGATCTGGGGTTCTTTAAACTAACCTGGCAACCAACGGGCAACGACCGCTTCGTTGCTAGCTGGTTTAATGATCCTCAAGAAATTAGTGGTTCTGATGATCCAAGAACGTTGAATAATCGCGATGTAGCTGAAGAGAACGGCGGCGATAATTATAAAGTTGAGTATTCCCGCTACTGGGATAATCTTATCCTCACCCTGCAAGTCTCTAGTCATGAAGGTGAGGCATCACGCGTCGCTGCTGATGGTTCTACACGCAACGATGTGGCATATCGCACGGCTGATGGCTTTGAGCCAACGAATGCGGATACTGACAAAGGTGGTTATGGTGTTAACTCTACCAATTTCCGTAATAAGGACCAGTATCAAGCTACGTTAGAGTATTTTCTGGATACTTACGATATGGGTAGCCACGAGATAAAAGCTGGCTTTGTCTACACGGTAAACGAGAACCTTCAGGATAGCCGCTACACTGGAGAGGGAGCTCAGTATACTTCAATCGGGAATAGAAACTCAGGCTCCACCATTGGTGATTATTTAGATGCCGACGACTGGGTGGGCCAGCGAGATCTATCTGCGGATGACCTTTCTCGACTCATTTCAAATATGGCTTCAAGCGATGACGCGGCTTTATATACAAGTCGCTACGATACAAATAATGATGGCACAATTAGCGAAGACGAATTAAGAAGTGGTGTCATTTTTGATTCTACTGAGGGTAATCCAACAGGTGACGTGAACGTTTATCGAAGCCAGGAAGTTCAAACCGCACCAATTGAGATGGAGACCAAAGGTAAAACAGTTTTCCTACAGGACACCTGGACTATAGCTCAATGGACAGTGAATGCTGGTATTCGTGCTGAAACTTGGGAGCATTTCTCATCTAAAGGCGACAAAATAGCAGAGTTTGATTGGGAAGTTGCACCGCGGTTTAGTGTTGTTTATGACATTGATGGGTCTAGTAAAGTCTGGGGTTTTGTAGGCCGTTACTATGATCCTATTCGCACAAATATGACTGATTTTGCGGGGAACCTGACTGGTCCAGTGCTTCATGAGCAAATCTATTTAGAGGATCGCTGGTTGACCTATCGTGTACGTGGCGGTGAACAAGTGCAAGATGCCTTTTTCGCACCAAGTACAAAAACACCCTATACCGACGAAATACTGCTCGGTTATGCGACTAACATCGCAGACAATATGAGTATCGAAGTGACTTATACTGATAGGGCTACTAGAGATCTTCTAGAAGATTACGATCTTGGTGTCTATGCAAATGCTCTAGAGGGTACTGACTTTTATTTACCCCTTTCTTATTTTGGCTACGACGAGAATCCTGGTTCTAATTACGTGATTGCGACTTTAGAAGGAGGAAAGCGTGATTATGAAGGTTTGCAAGTAGCGTTTACTAAGCATAGAACGGCGTCTGATAACTGGTTCTTTAATGCGTCCTGGACGTATAACGATGCAAAAGGGAATACGAACTCAGATAGTAATGCTGACTTACAAGGCGACTTTGTTTGGTTAGATCCCCGAGCTCCGGGTGTATATGCAGACCAACCCGGAAATATCGAACATCTGGTTAAATTATTTGGTAGTTACAAATTTGATAACGGGTTTGAAGTCGGAGCGGTATATAATTGGAATTCAGGTACTATTTATAGTAAAACCCGAGCTCTGTACGGTCGACATGCTCCACTATCTGATGACCCATACGAGGTTGGTGGGCACACTGATACTTGGGTTCAAGAAGGGGTTATTGGCTCTCAAGAATCTCCTGCATACGGAACGTTAGATCTTCGCGTTAAATACACGTATGACTTTGGTGAGAGCTATAAGGCCGAGTTCTTCCTTGATATATTCAATGCGCTAGATGACCAAGCTGCGCGCCGTGAACAAGATTTAGTTGCCGGCGATGGCGTTTATGAATTTGGTGAAGCGGTAGAATGGGTGAAACCGCGCCAGTTTTATTTAGGGGCGCGTTTATCGTTCTAGTTTCCCAGAAGGAAAACTGTTGTAACCCGGAGGCTTTGTCTCCGGGTTTTTTATTTTGGGCGATCTAAACTTTCTAAAATACGTTATTAATAAGCATGAATATGCCTTTAACAATAACGGATCCGTGAATGAGCTACATAAAAGAAACCATCG
>JABXHG010000270.1 GCA_013393545.1 Alteromonadaceae bacterium
CTCTTGAGTCGCTTTAGAGATACTTTGTTTACATTGATGAACATAGTTTGCACAATGCAACGGGGTTATCGCTGCGCTGCTTTTCACATTAATAGCATCTAAATAAATCAGAAATGGCCTTAAATTTTCTAAGGCGTTAACCAACGTAGCCCCTGTTGGATTGTATTTAATGTCATAGTGCTTTAGGGCAAACTTTACCGCATCGACAAACTGGCTCGGCAGGGAATCAAAACGGAGTTTCTTTTGGTTATCTCTTATATTCGACGGAAAGCGCCCATCCTCTATTCGCCAGATATTACCACGATACCGACTGATAATTTGATACGTCCCATCAGGCAATTGGTAAGACGACACAGGCAAGGCCTGAAGCTGGGTATTATCCAGCTCATGCAGCTTTTGAGGCCGACAATAGTCGATAGCGCTGATATCTAGGACCTGACTCATACAAGCTCCTCTAACTGACTGCGATGCTTCCATGCCGGGTGAGGGGTGACTTGTGCTTCGGCTTTGATGGTTTGCACATACGTTTCATCAAACTGTGGGGCAATATCCCTGTCAATGATACGAACTATATGCGCAAAATATCGACTCCAGCGCCTCGCCCCGACTTGCTTACGCTCATACACGATTAACCAGTAGAACGAGAACAGGCGATATAAGTCTTCTTTTGTCACTACCATGTTGCGGCAGCGAACACAGCTGAGGAAGTTGGTGCAGTAGATTTTGTTACCGTGCTTATCGGTACGATTTGAGATGTCTGAGCATTTAGACACGGGCGTGTTATTTTCAATAACCTCAACATTAATAAGCAACTCTTCAGTACGTACTTTGCCCATATAATTGAAGTTTTTTTCCGCTTCTTTTGGGGCTTCAAGATAGTGAGCTTGCGACACTTTAACCGTATGGTTAGACAGTGCAGCTGTCACAAACGGGTCGCCACCTGTGAGCTCCCAGATGCGGTTTTCAAAAGTCTTTCTAAAGCGTGAGATATTAACTTGTAGTGGGTCGCCGCTGTCATTTTTTAGCGCATTTTCTTTAACCCATTTCCCGATGTTCTTAGCGAGTAAATTAGGTGCAACTGTGGTGATTTCACCATCATTACGATTCGCGTCTGAACGATAAGAAAAGACTAAATCGGTGCCACTTTCAGCTCTTAATGCTTGGTTCATGTCAATGATATGCTGAACCATCACCGCAACATCTGCCAGAACCGTTTGCACGTTTTCAACATTAGATGGGTGGCGAAGACTCTGAATGTGAGTCGCATTTCCACGACGCTTATAAAGCACCAGTAGTTTGCGGTTTTCTTTTAGTGGGTGCGGTTTAATCGAATCGGTGGTCATCTCCAAAAGCGGGGTGGTGTTCATCCCGCTCCGAAGCGCAATCGCCAATACAAATATGGTTAGCTCATAACTCGTTAGCGGCTCGCTCTTTTCAAGGATATGGTTCACGTCGACGCGAAGCGCGTGAGCCACACGTTTACGCTCAGCTTTAGAAAAAGCTGTTTGTCCCTTCTTCTTTCGATTGGAGTTCGGGAATGGATTTCTGGGAAACCCAAAGCGCTCAAACCATTTCATTTGCTGCATTTTAACTAGAATGGCTTTGGTCAGGGTGTATTTATTTTTAGCACTCACACCGTTAGGGTAATGCATTTTTAAATGTTGGATGTACCGCTCAATCAACTCAATCGTAACATCTGACAGTGCTAAATCTCGGCCTAATGCTTGGGTATAAATCGTTAAGTAATCGGCAAAATATTTGAATCCGGCTGAGCAATAAGCTGATACGGTGCTTGGCGCTACGACTGACTCAGACAGCATGATGTCAATGGTTTGCTGCATGGCACTGGTAATGGCATCAAAGCCTCGCCCGTAATGCTTGGTAAAGTCGTAATTTCTAAGAGAGCTATAATTTTTCGGGAAGGGAACGACTTTATTTTCAGGGATACCTGACTTTAAAATAGGCATCGTCACCACCACACCATCTTGGTCCGTAATCGGTGCTAATTGGGCTTGGTTAAAGTCTTTGCGTTTCTTCATGCTACACCCTTGGCTTCTTCACAGATCAGGTCAATATCCTGGTCGTATTCAGTCATCAAATCGCCTTCCAGGTCTTCAAGGTAATGCAGATAAATTTGGGTGGTGATAATGCTTGAATGGCCTAAACGGTCTTGAACATAAACCAACGGGTCTCCACGATAATTCGGGCTGTTTCTTAGTCCATACAGCTTAAACGTCGCGTAGGTGTGACGCAAATTGTGTAAGCTAATGTCTTTTCGCCCAACAATCTTTTTCAGCTCGTTATTAAGTACCGAGCCTTTAATCGAATACGATTGGCCAAACCGGTTCAATAGTAAAGCCTTCTGTTCGCTGACTTCATTTCTCATAAGCAGGTGATTTCGCTCATGAAGCTTGTATTGCCACAGTTGCTCATACAAACCTATCGGAATATGAACAGTGCGCTCTTTATTGCCTTTTGTACCCCCTTGGCCATTTTTAACTTCCATGTCTTTAGAACAAAGAACAACAGGTACTATCGCTTTGCCACGCTTTGCTTTGGGGTCTTGTATATAACTGTCAGGGAAGGTGAGCAGCTCTTCTTTACGCATTCCTGTTTGAAGGGCCAGCCGATAGATTAAATGCTGAGAGATAAAACAGGGGTGGTTCATTAAGGTTTTGACTTCTTGTTTAGTCAAAATCTGCAAAGCAGCTACTTTCTCTTTCAGCATCACATTGGCAATGCTCTTCTGATTACCTGACTTATCGGTATGAGCCAAAAACCCTTTTTGCTTATTGATAACAACCGTTTCAATGTCATAAGGCACAGACTCAATCCAGTTCTTTCTATAAGCAAAGTGATAAAACTGAATAATGGTTCTTAAACGTCCATTGATGGTTTTAGACGATAACCCGAGACTTACCGACCAGTCTCGATAAGCAGCAACCACCGAGTGTTGAGAAGTGGCTAATCGTGAACGCCAATCTAAACCTCTCCCCTCCAAGTAACCAAAGTAGTCATAGAGATCCTGTCCGTAGCGCCACCATGTATTCTTACTTTCAACCCTCCCTCTCGTAATGCAGAAATAGATTAGAAACTGATGAACTTCTCTCACCAAATTCATTTCAGAATCAACAATCAAAGGGAAGTCTTCGTAGGAGTGACCGTGTAGTCTGAAGTCTATTGTTGCCTTAATTAATCTCATAAAGTACGTATAGTTAAGTATATGATTCAACTATACATTGATAGTAAGGAAT
>JABXHG010000271.1 GCA_013393545.1 Alteromonadaceae bacterium
CTTAGCGCCAATTAGGCCTGTTTCCTTGTCAGTGAAAACTACATAGTAAACTTCCTTTTGAACATCTTTCATCGTTTCTTCCTTTAATTGGAAGAGCCCTTATCCGGATAATCAAACCAGGTGGCCAAGCCTGGTTGTGCTCAAGGTTTATTTAATGCGCAGGATTATCGTCCCACGGAATTTGATCACGGCAACTTTCTTGGCAAAGATAAAATCACCTTTAATAATTTATTTTTCAAAACGGTGTTTTTAAGTCGCTTCTAATACCTCCGTGTTTATTGGCGTTGGAGGTATGAAAACACAATTTAATAATCGCGCTACCGGTTGGGATTAAAGTGTTTTACTAACTGAAAACGGGTGCCAATTTAGTTGCGCGATTTTAAAGATGTGTTATAGCGCCGTAGGTCAGGGGATTTCCTCAGACCTGTGAGTCACTCTCGGGAATGACTATACCAGTGCGTTCTGAAAACGCCCGTTAGCAAGAAGCCTTCGCTGAAAAAGTAGGGTGATAGGGTATGTTTTTTATTCGACATAGTTTCTTCCAGTGGGTTAATGGAGTCACTATTGTTACTCAGATTTTTAGGGTATTGGTTCCGCAGAGAGGGGAAATTTCGTCGGTCTGTGGATTTATTTAAGTTTTTAGATGTTCTGAATAGGTAGAATAATTACTTGTGGGGACTCAGGAGCGCTGCTATCACCGGTAAAGATCGCAAATAATATGTAGACAATCGCCACAATCATTGGAGCCCAACCTACCTTTAAGATCATGTCGAAAGAGCGTTGTTTCTTAGCAACTTCTAGTAGTAGTTCGCGCTTTGAGTTTCTTATTCGTTTACTAAATTTCTCTTGATCATCTTCGTCCTCGTATTTCACCTTTGCAAAATATCGAAAGATACTTTTTCTTATACGGTGTAAATGCTCCTTTTGGGAAGTAACAGTAAAATGGATTATCAACCCCGTGAATAGAGCGCTACAGGCCAATAATGCCATAGCAGCTATGCCACCAACTCTAGCGAGCAATGCCATTGCGACGAATACCGCTGGGACAGCGAAAGCTTTTGACTGTGCTTGAGAAATAGCTAAGTTGATTTTTTCAGTATACTCAAGTTCGGACTCTTCCAAGTCTTTTAAGAGCTTTGAGGCTGAAAGGTTCTCGAGGAAAGCTTCGTAATTTGTGTGATAATCTTCAGCAAGCTTTTTCAAGTTATTGCAAATAAAAATTATTTTATCATGCGGACTATTGCTTGTTGGAGTCCTGTTAAATTCAGACAGAAGAGAAACTATGGTTAACCTGAGAAAGCTCGTTTTCTCTTTAATGTGCGGCGAGCTAGTTTCCTCAATAAACGACTTTCTCAAGGATTCATCTAATGGGGGGATCTCCCCAATACCAGCTAAGTTCTCAGGTAGTTCAATATCTAAGTGGCAAGGTCTTGCTACAGCCTCGCTATCAACTTTATGGACGTATATAAATTCGTTAGATTCGGCTGCACCTTTAGGCTTGACGTTAGCTGCAATATTGAGCACTTCGAACCATGAAAAAATATGATTCAATTTAATTAATTTATCATCTTGCTCTTGAGAATCAATTTCATTAAACCGATCGACACTCCAGCTTTTAACTATTTCAAAAACAAAAAGATTTCTCGGTAATTTAAAGTTGTTTTCTACTGCTTTTTTCCTAAAGCTGTTAATAGCGTTATTTACTTCATCGAAAATATAAAGTTCTTCAGACTGATAACGTGCGTGACGCCAGTCTATAGTTAGATTGAAAATAATTTCGGATTTTGAGTTAGAAAAAGACTCTGCATTGTCATATATATCTTTTTCAGTTTCACAATATATAACGATCTCATTAAAAAATTGAAGCTCGGCTACGCTATTAGCTAAGTCTTCAGAGGGCTTAAAATCTTTCTCGACACTGAGAGAAATACCGTTTTCTAATGAAACGGAAGCGTTGAGTTCTCGCAGCTCTCTACAAACCCTGATAATCGCATGAAATGCCGATATATTATTCATTTTCATCCAGTTCTGTAGGGTCAAAGACTTGTTCTAACTGTTCAATAAGTTCATCAGGTAGGCCTTCAATAGTAAGTGACCTATTATCGGAGTTATACCTAAATTTATTATCACTCTTTTCACCATCCCTTCCAATCAAATCCTTATGGATATCAATAGACCATCTACTAGTGCTATACGATACTTTTCGAAGCTTTTTAATTGATGCAGGTTTGGATCTGAAGCTTGATGGGATTTCTTCGTCAATAGTTTTTACGAACTCTAGGAGGTAATCCAACTTGTCTGGGTGTTCCGGGACTAGGAAGCTATTTGCGATGTTGTTCATCTTGTCTAGAGTTACATCCTTTCCCTCGTTTTCAATCAAGTAGTCAGCAACAATGTTAAAAGCTTGCGTAGCTACCTCATTGCTGAAACCTTCTGAGATGAGCATTCTCCTAACCACTTTTGGTGCATTAGCTGAAGCAGTTGAATTATCAACATGGCTTTTCGAGGCAAATGCATCCCTGAAATAGTCAGTAGGTTCGGAGGATTTACTCAGTAAACCAATAAAGTTTCTTGCTTTAGATATTTCATTCGTTGACAGAGTTAAGTTCGCAAGCATTCCACGAATATTAACGTTTACTGCCTGATGTAACTTTGATGTATCAACTTTGAAGCCTTTTTCTGGTTTCAGGTTTACAATTTCAAACGCTGAGGTGTTTTTTATCAACGCAGCCATATAGTAAGTTGAGCTTCCCTTACTATAACCTAAGTGGGCTACATACCCACCTGTACCAGAAGTTGACTTCATTTCATCATGAATTTTGTCAGTGGCTTCTTGCGAGAGCTCTAGAAAATTTTTGTCATCAAAGCCTAATTCAGGAGCTTCAATAATAACATCTTCTTTAAGACGGCGAGGGAATAGTTCATTGCTGTTCTTAAACCTTCCATAAGATATATTTGCTTTTTTCCAAAAGAGCGAAGCTATCTCAAGACCCAAAGCTTCTATATCTTCATCTGTAAGATCAAGTAGTTCTTCAGCTTTCTCTGGTTCCTCTTGGTTCTTACGGACATTATGAATTACAAATTGGTTTATAGTTATTTCCACAGCTCCTCCCTGGCTTCTTATTATTTTTGTTTTTCAAATCTACCGTGTTCCGGATCCCGTGACAAGCTCGCTGTTATCACAAAGCCCCAGTCCGCATAACAACACGACCGGCTACCTCATACTGATCCCATTCTCTTTCAGTAGTGGTGGTCGCACTGTTTTCGCCGCGAGAATCGG
>JABXHG010000272.1 GCA_013393545.1 Alteromonadaceae bacterium
ACGAGACCGGTCAGAGGGGGAGGTAGCAGGTTCAATTCCAGTCGGGCGCGTCATATGCTTGGGCTACAGTGATTTTCTTCATGTAGTATCTAATCTAAATTCTTTACTTAGAAGTTATTCAGCGTGTCCACTAGCTGTTGTGACTGATTTTGCGGTGGATCAAGGCTGTGACAAATATGTGACAGATTTGTGCCACATGAATTTTGCTTCTGACGGATAAGCTTAAAAAATGACTGTTAGCTAATTTCCGTCAATTCTTGGGTCCAGCCGCACTCCCATTACCTGATGATTAGCTTGAGTGTGCGTAACATCTTTAATTACGAATAACTGCTGCTTAAAATTGGGAGTATTACAGGGAGTTGTTTGGTAAGCGCAAACGAATTTTATGAATCTGTAATGTCCTTTTAAACACTCCGGTTAATACTTCACCTGTTTCGTTATGGATTTGATGGCTGTTTCTTGGTTTTTTATTTGCATTGTAAGCCCCTCATTTAAGCAGCAATTATTCCGTAAATTAATGAGCCGCTATCGTTAATTGTTTCGGAGGAGTGCCTCTGACCGCTGCAGTTTTTTTCGCTACGGCTTCGTTTTCAGTACAAAACTGCGCGTGTCGGCAGCGTTATATGTATCGACTGGTCTAGCTCATTGAAAAAGGCTACGGTAGAATTCATCTGTTTTGTTGAACAGTACAATTAGCCTTTAGCACATTCCTTAGCTCGAGTTTTGTAAGACGCTTCGTAGGAGTCGCACAGTATTCTTAGCGTCTCAGGATTATTACCAAACCAGGAAAATAACAGATCGTAGACATTAGTTTGTATTTTTTCAGTACTTAAGTACCTTTGGTGCTGCTTTTTGAAGTATTTCAAGTGTTGTTCACCATTCATCGAAGTACCTGTTTCCCTGTCTGGAAACCACTGGCGATATAGTGTTCGCAGGCTTTTAAAAAGTGAAGCATTAGGCATGGATGTGTGGTTTTCACCTTCGTAATCATTGAAAGAAACAAGCTCACTACCTTTAAACCCTTCATACAGTTTAATTACAGGCTCTCGCGTATCGCTATCTTCATCACTGCCGATAGATAATGCTATACCTATTTTGTTGCTTTGCTGCTCGTTAGCTATTTGTCCGAGGTTTCTTAAAGCAGCATCGTTATTCCACCTAAGGTATGGAGAAATTAAAATATAATTTGAAAATAAATCGGCATCTTTATGAAAAGTCTCGGCTAAGAAGCCGCCACCTAATGAATACCCATATGCGAGTCGGTGGTTATTGACCCTGAATTCCTCTTCAATTTTAGGAATTAGCTCGTTTCTTAAATACTTCCGAAAACTATCAGCTCGATACGGTCCCTGATACATGCTTCTATCTTTAGGCTGAGTCGTTTCGTCTGTAAAGTCTTTAAAACGCTCATCGTTATTGATAGCAACAACTATAAACTCAGGTAACAGCGGAACAAATCTATTAGCTTCTCTTACGGTAGATTCAACAAGTGTGCCGTACCAGTGCCCATCAAGTACATACAATGTTGGATAATCGCCGTTTGAGCCTTCATATGACTCAGGTAGTGATACCGTAACGGTTCTAGGCTCTTTTAAATATTTGGAATAGAAGGTTAACTCCTGCGCTTGAGCCAGCGCCGACATTCCCAAAAGCATTAATAATAAAACTCTCATAGCAATAGTCCATTTGGCTTAAAAGGCATAACTCTACGGAAATTTGAAACCGTAAAGGGGTAGGTACTGTTCGCCAACAGTGACTGGTTATACGTTTTTACTTGAGCCCGTAAAATTTTAATGCAGCTTCGGTGAATATGGTTGTAGCGACTGAAACGCCCATGTTCCAAGTCCCTTCAGCAGCTTTTTTTATATTTGATGCGATCCAATTTTTCGCACCCTGGCCAAAAGGTTCTTCCTCACTTATCGGCTCCTCTGCTTCAACAACTTGGGCAAACTCGGCAGCATCAAGCTCTGGAATCCCGGAAGCTTTAAGGTATTCAATTAGCGACCTTTTATCTCTTTCCTCGATCACTACTGATATGTTTGACCCGTGTCCCCCTGCAACTGCAGTTGTTACGTTTCCATAGATAATCTGTTGGGAAATTTTCTGGACTTTTTCAGGGTTTGCTTCTTTATCTTTCGGGGCCCCAAAAGTAACATGTGCAGCAGCAGGGAGAGACTTTTCTAGTTCCAAAGTAAGTTCAAGAATTCTGCTTCTTACTGCTTGTTGAATCTCGGATAATGAAACTGGTGATATGGATCCGGATATGTCATTGCAGGCGTAACCTTCATAAATCTTTCCTTGTAACAACAAAATGAGATTTGAAGCTTCTATACCTAAGGTTCCACCATCGGTGCAACTTCTAATTAGCTCACCAACAGCAGCAATACTGTCTCGTATTTCGAAGTTTATCCAACTCTCACCAGCATACTTTTCAATTAGATATGTAGGTATTTGGGCATTTTTTATAGCAGAGCCAAAAGAACCAGAGAATGTCCCCCTATAGCTTACACCAACAACTCTATACTCAGGCAGTTCAGCGCCTTTGGGATAGCCTTCTGACTCGTGTTTTACCCACTCCTCTAGTACTTCGCTGCCAAGTCTCGCGGCAAGTAGCCGAAGTTTTAACAGCACCGAGCCTAAATCCGAGCCTTCTTGAACTACTGATTCTTGAATTTGATGTAGTAAAGACAAACTGTCCCCCTTGGTATTGCTCAGTGATTCGTAGCGTATAAGACTTATATATCGAGCCGGTGCATCTAGCTGACTTGGGTTTTGAAACATGTGCGAAGCCAGACAATTTAAATAGCAAAGAATATTTCTAGGGGGTTATTTTCTTTGGGAGATAAATTGAGTGCGCTCGCTTTGCTTCCCCCAATGCTTGATAGCCTCGCCTACGGTTAAATATCTAACTGACATTACAGAAGTTAATTTAGATGGGCAATAGTATATGTGTATGACAGTGACTTAAGTGACTCAATCAGCGTTGTTGTGTTTTCGTACTATATGAGTGGTGAAGCTCGCTTTTCTACTGCTAGAATTTAATATCTTTGCGACAACATCGAATAAGGCAGTTGAGCTACAGAGAAAAATTATTATCAGTCGACTATCTCTAATAACTGACCAACATCACACTCTAAGTATCGAC
>JABXHG010000273.1 GCA_013393545.1 Alteromonadaceae bacterium
GGAATATAACGATAGTGAAAAATTTCCAAGTTGACGAATAAATTCAGAACTATAATTTGATAAAACTTCCAATGCGTACTAACATTTGTGAGCACAGATTCAAAAGAGAACCATCATGGAAACAAGAATTCAGTTTCGTATCGATGAACAAACAAAACACTTAGCGCAGCAGCAAGCGAAAAGTGAAGGTCGGACTTTGAGTGACGCGTGTCGGCAGCTTGCCGAACAGCTGGCATCGGAGCGTCGAAAGCAACTATCGCAGGACAGCTGGCTTACAGAACAAGTGAACCAAGCATTCCAGAAGTTGGAGTCTGGCCAGTCTGAGTTCATGGATAACGAACAAGCAAAAAACCGCATGGAAAAATTTAAGGCTCAAATTCGTAAATAAGGCGCGCAAATGATTTATTGGGAAGAGGATGCCCTGAAAGACAGAGAAAGGATTTTCGAGTTTCTTTACAATTTTAACCCCATAGTGGCCGAACAAACCGATTCACTGATACAAAGCAAAGTCGAAACATTGCTAGAGCAACCCTATATTGGCGTTAAACGCGAGAATATAAAAGGAAGGCTTTTAATCCTCCCCGATGTTTCAATGCTTGTTCCTTACTATATTCACGGGACCAACATACGAATTTTGCGCGTGCTGCATGAGAAGCAGCAATTTCCATTTACGTAGGCGTCTTACCAATAGTTCTCAGAAGTCACATTACCAGGCTTGTGGCGAGTATTTTTTGCCAGCCCCAATTCAGCCAACGCGGCACGTGACTCTTTTATCATATCGGGGTTACCGCAAAGCATGACTTGCGCGCTGGCGTCTAATGGCATATCAAGTGCTTCGCTTAGCTGCCCGGAGTATTCCTGTTGCCACTGCTCTATTTGACTTCGATAGACCAGCTATCCTGCTGCAGGAACTTGCTATTGGGCTGTTGAAAACCAAGGTGGAGGTGATAGTTCGGGTTCATTTGAATATGAATATGGCTATACCCGCTAATCCAACGTTTTAAATAGAAAACTTATGCTCATAAAAGAGGCTTTAACGAGCCTCTTTTATCTTTAGCAACATTAGCTACATCGATATTCAGGCTTTCTCGTCAACCAATTGCTCCCCATTGGGTAGAACCCATTGTCATTAAGATACGTTAACAGATCGCTTTGTAAACTAGACAAGTACTCCGTATCTAAGAGCTTTACAGCCTCATTCTCATTACGTTTTGCACTACTTAGCGCGGTTATAGGGTGCCAACTTTCAGCCTCCGTCAAAACAGCATTATTTTTAAACTCTGCGAATGCGGATAAAGCGTTTTCATTAGCGAAAGCTGGATCGAAATGCTCAACTTTCACCCTTAATTGATTTTGGGACTTTCGCAATGAATTGTCATAGCGATTATAGGCCTCAATAGTCTCTTCTTTAAACGTCATTACGCTCTCAGCCAGAGCAATATATTCTTCAACGGTTATGTCTTTGGCATTTTCGGGATCAACCGACAAGAGTCCTTTGAACTTCTCCGCCTGCTCATCGGTAAGCTTTGAGGTATCAATCGCGGGCTCTGGAGGCTTAGCTTCTTTTACTTCCGGCTTTTTTGCAGGCTCAGCTACCGCTGTCGATGGTGGCTTTTTTATGGTGAAAGAGAAATCGCTAATGGTTAAAGGTTCCATAAACACCTCCTGTGTTAACCCCTTATATCGGCGAATTACTAGTCAACTTTAGCGACCTTAAACGCTATTTATTGATAGCTAAATCTCTAACACCTAAAAAATCATAAAAACCTTCTTGACTTCCAAAGTTCTCTTTCTACATTTTAATATGACGTGTATCATAAAAGGAGAAACATAATGAAATATTTCATTTCAACATTAATATTTACCCTTTCCCTTTCATTCAGTACTCAGTCTCACGCTTTTGAAAAAGAGTCACTGACTTCCTCTGAAATTCAATCGGCTATTGCTGAATTTACTTTAGAGCAGGAGCGTGAAGGAAAAATCCAACCTCAACTTATTTGCAGAACCGTTTATTCGGCTGGTTATACTCATACCGACGTTTCTGATGGTATCGATATTATTGCGTCATTCACTGTGTATCCGGAGTGTGCGCGTGAATATCAGACGTTTCAGATAACCGATAATGTTGCAGGAGCTAACTTTCGAGTTTACCTAACAGATGGCGTAGAAGTAATTTCAAGCGGATTGTATGGAACGACCGGCTATCCGCCGGCGGGGACTTATTATTGGGCTGTAGAAAACCTAGGTGGTGGTGATGGCTCCGGTTCCTTTGAATATGAATACGGCTATACTCGTTAGCGTCATTTAAAAAACAATAACCTGACTCATCCTTAATCAGATTGACAGGTCACGTTTCAAGGGGCTCAGAAAGAGCCTCTTTATCTATTGATTGATAAAACTCACGCATGTTCGTCAATAATAAAGCCTCCTTCTTCAGGTAGTAATTCTAAAGCCTGAGCCTGAAGATTCCTTATATTCTCCCCCATAAGAAACTCAGTCATCGTATCTACATTCTTATCCGCTATCCTTACAGCGTCTGAATAGCTTGAGTGTTCCGCATATTGTCGATTTGCCCATTCTTGGCTATTTTCAAACACATTAGCTACTTTTCTATCTGATATATCTCCCTTTTCAGGGAACAGTAAACGTACTTTTAGTACACCTGCAGAAAGGCTTAATGGATCATCAACACGAGAATACCCTTCTATCGTCTCTTCTTTAAACGTCATTACACTCTCAGCCAGGGCAATGTACTCTTCAACGGTTATATCTTGGGCATTTTCAGGATCAACCGACAACAGTCCTTTGAACTTCTCCGCCTGCTCATCGGTAAGCTTTGAAGTATCAATCGCGGGCTCCGGAGGCTTAGCTTCTTTTACTTCCGGCTTTTTTGCAGGCTCAGCTACCGCTGTCGATGGTGGCTTTTTTATGGTGAAAGAGAAATCGCTAATGGTTAAAGGTTTCATAAACACCTCCTGTGTTAACCCCTTATATCGGCGAATTATCGAGCAACTTTAATATTCAAAAGTAAAATTACCAGTAGTTTTCAGAAGTCACATTACCAGGCTTACGGCGGGTGTTTTTGGCAAGTCCTAACTCAGCCAGCGCGGCGCGTGAC
>JABXHG010000274.1 GCA_013393545.1 Alteromonadaceae bacterium
GGGGTCGGAGTTGTAGGTAACTTTCAGGGAGAGTGTTTATACGGGTTAGTTCCGCTTTGTGCCAAGAACGTACATCGACGCTTTAACCACGCACGATTTAATCGTCACTGAGGCTCTCTCTATTGTTTCCGAGAAATCATTAGTTGTTTTTCTGACAATCTCAGAAGATGGGTCTGCGGCAAAATGAGCAAATATGAGCAGTAAATCATCTCTGTATATAAATCATGAAGGCCGCAGAACATTAAACCAGCATCGGCAAAGTAGAGCCGACCAAGATCAACGCCATACTCCAGTTAAAAAGGCGCATGTGCAATTCCTGCTTTAACACTCGACTGATTTTTTTGCCTGCGTATGCCCAAATAGAGGCGGAAGGCATATTCACAAATATAAACGCCAGTGTGACCAAAGTCAGTCCAAACAAACTTGCTGTCGGGTTATAAAGGCTCACCGCCGATAAAGCCATCGTCCAACCTTTTGGATTTATCCATTGAAATAAAACTGCGGCCGAGAACGTCATCGGCTGATATGAAGCGCTCTCCACTTGCGGACGACTACGCGCAATTTTTAATGCAATGTAAACTAGAAACACGCCACAAATCACGCGCAGCGCATCATGAATTTTAGGGAAAGTCTTAAAAACCTCGGCTAAACCCAGTCCCACTAAAAAAATCATAAGGCCAAAGCCAAAGATAACACCCAACATATGGGGGATAGTCCGTCTAAAGCCTACGTTGGCACCCGAGGCCATCAACATCATGTTATTAGGGCCGGGTGTAAAGGTAGAAACGAAAGCGAACAGCAAAAGCGCCAGTAATGACTGATCCATGACAGCAACCTTTTTCAGTAAGATATGGCGCATAGAATAACTGGAATACTATGAAATTTTGTGCTTTTATTGCCACTAAGGTAGGAAATTAAGAAATAATATTCTCACATGGATAAATTTGACGAAAAGATATTGCAAGAACTGAAAAGCGATGGGCGAATTTCCAATATCAAACTGTCAGAGCGTATTGGATTATCGCCGTCGGCAACATTTCGGCGAGTACAGGAACTTGAACGCAAGCGCGTTATCAAAGGCTATCGCGTAATTTTAGACCCTGAGCAGCTCCAAATCGGTTTTGTCGCATTCGTCACCATTGGCTTAAGTGACCACCGCAGAAGCTCGCAGCTAGCTTTTGAGCAACACGTTGCAGATGTACCCGAAGTTGTTGAGTGCCACAACGTAACAGGAACCCACGAATATCTGTTACGCGTTGAGGCAACTGACCTCAAACATTTTCAACGCATACACTCCAACGTGCTGGGTGAGTGCCCACATGTCAATGCCATCACCACAATGGTTGTGATGGAGTCATCAAAAGATCAGCGCAATTGAATTAGGTAGAAACCGAAGGTCCGGTTTTGCTCAAAAGCGTCTGAAAATAAATTGCGAAGAAATATAGTGAGGTTAACAGTTGCAGTTATTCACGAGGACTTTCTTGGTGTATAAAATCCAATGGCGATTCACAAACCCGATAATTTTTAGGTTCAAAGGTGGCAGATAAATTGAACCAGGTCTCATTGATGAAAAAGTGCTATAACCCTCAAACTGTTGTACTAGTTTTGGTTTCAGTTACTGGCCTAATAGCATTCCTAACGCTTGATATAACCCCCAAAGATTTGCTAGCTAAAGCTTTCTTTTTGATAGTATTTAGCCCAATTACCATAGTCTGGGCTGTTGCTATTATTTTTTCCACGAAGAATTACCCATCAAGAATAATCTTTGACTTTAAAAAACAACACATACAGTTTAGCGAAGCAGTGGCTATTAACTTTGATGAGGTAGAGTCAGGATTAGTCCACTCCAAATTCGGCTTTTTAGGAATAAGTCTGGTTTTATCTAGCGGTAAAAAATATATTTATCGAAATTTTTTCACGTGTGATATTGACGAGGCTGAGTTTGCATCATTGCTCAAAAATGTTCACTCGATAAAATATGAATATGAGAAAAAAGTGTAAAAGTGTGCATTGAAGATTAAACACGTTGGACTTTGGTCAGTCACTAGTCGAAGTAGGCAGGCAGTTTGAAAAAGATCAAAGCCCCCGCTTATCGCTAATAGCGTGCGCGTATAAGTATGGGTTGATACAATGCCAACTTATGAGCGCTTTCATACGTCAGTGGCTCTGGTACCATAGCTCCTCTTTAACCGGAAAAGAGAAAATAAAGGAAGCTAAAAATAGCGACTGAACCTACAAAAAACATTAGAGTTAAAGCTTTTGACTGAATTATTGACCGGAAAAAAGCAATGACAGTCCAGGCTCCGGTTACTCCAAGAGTATAATTAGCAGAGTCTTCATGGTCTCTTCGTTTCATCTATTCCTCGTGTTAAATATCCTCAATACTTTTAATAATACTAGCATCACCGGAACGACTTTCTCACTCTGTGAGACAGTCAGAAAAACTGAAGACAGGACAATGTCAAAGCCAAAATAGTTCTTAATCACGCTCCGCTTCCAGCGCTTTTCGTTTTCTATAAGGCATAATCAAAAGCCGCCAAACCCAATAACCGGTTGCTAACGCGTAAAGCACATTTTTTCCAAGAAACATCCAGTCAAAACCGGTATCTAACCAGTAACGAACAATGTCAATAATTGCCACTACAAAAAGTATTGAACAAACAACAGCAAGTAATAAGAGAATTGATTCTTTCAAATAAGACACTGCAACCCCCCAGGTTACTTACAAAATTTTAACTACGATAATTTCTCTAATACAGAAAGGCAAATCAGCGAATCCCAAACTATTAAGAGTTCGCATTTTAATCTGCTAATCGCTCAAGGCTGACAGAAAAATTTCTCACTGTTCGGCAGTATTGCTTTCTAAAGGCTCGCCTTCCTCATCCTGCAGCTGATTATCAAATGCTGCTTGAAGACCCGTTTCCTCTTCAGGCATGTCACCTTCATGTTCAGTATGCCCGGGATAAAATGGTGATATTAGTGCGATAAGAACGCCCACCGCTGCAAAGATAGAAAAGCTCTCGGCATAACCAAATTCACCGACTAGTAAGCCAATAATACGCGACCCTGCTGCCTGGC
>JABXHG010000275.1 GCA_013393545.1 Alteromonadaceae bacterium
TTTAATCGGCATCGACTCCTGAAACCCCGTGAATCAACCACATAACCAGGCGGTCAACCGGACGCCAAAAGCGTACCGCTTTTGGTTCCCTTCGCTGACGCTCCGGCGCCGGTTACCTCAGCGTTATGTCGTAGCTTCACAGTTAATCTATTAGGATGGTAATTATGAAAGAACTTGTGGATGATCTGGTTAACACTTATGCGAAGCTAAGTCTACATAGTGCCAATGAAGCAGAGACTAGAAAGAAGCTAATAGATCGAGTACTGGAGCAGGTCCTGGGTTGGACTGACGACGATATTTCCTACGAAGAACGCGTTTCCGAGGATGGTAGTACCACCTTTGCCGATTACATTATAAGAACTGCAGATACTAATGCGAAACTTTGTATCCGAACACCGGTCAACGCAATTCCCGAAAGATTATCTACGAACTTAACCTATTGATTTATCGTTGAAATAACGAGTTTTCGGTATTTTTCAGTCGATATATTTAAGTGTTCGGCTACTTTGTTACCCATTAGTATATCAATCCTTATTGAGGCGAAAAGGATTGGAAAGGCTTTCAGCCTAGTTCCAGATAAGAAGAAAGTGAAGCTTTCTGGATCTTTTCTGCATGGTGAAACTGGCGATGCAATAAAACAAGCAAGAGAGTACTGCAGAAAGAAATCGATTCCATTTGCTGTAGTGACCAATGGCTCTCAGTGGATTATATTTCCGGCTGTGAGAACTGATTCTGTTTCATTTTCCGATTCAAACGCAATTGTCTTTGACTCTATTGAAAGAGCTTTAGGGGAGGAAATTACAGAGTTTACTGACTTGTTGTCTAGATCGGGAGTTGTTGAAGGCAATCTAGCTGTTCAACTAATAGGAAGAAATACTGATCAGTTTGAAGAGCGCCGGCTTAATAAATTTTTTAAAGGTGGCCATTCGAAAAGAGAAAACCCTATATATCCACTGATCGAAAATGAGGTAGTTACTGCATTCTCGGATTCAATTATAAGTTCAGACACTGACCTTCTAGATAAGTGCTATGTAAAGAACGCAGATCGCACAAAGTTTGACAATCGGATACAGATGCATCTGCAAAAACGAGAACCTCTTTTTTCAACTCAACCGAAAAGACCGATGCGGAAACGTGAATCAGGCTCACTGGTTGATTCAATTAACGCCGCCTACAAGAATCATCGTCCATTAGCAATATTAATACTAGGAACCGTAGGGACGGGTAAAACTACGTTCCTCCAATATACGCGTAGAGTGGCTTCCTCAAAATACTTTGAGAAGAGAAAAGATCAGCCATATCCACATTGGATTGACATAGACTTCAGAAGTTTTTCTAAAAATGAGTCACCGATAGATTTCATATATTCCCAGTTATTCGAGTATATTAATTCTGATGACTTCTTTAAAGATTATAATAGATCGATCCGATCTGCCTACAAGGCTGAAATTGACGCACTTAAGTCTGGTCCCTTATTTTTAATTTCAAAGGATGAATCGGAGTTTGAGAAAAAGATAACAGAAGTAATAATGAGTGACTATGAGAAAAAAGCCCCTTATGTGGACAAGCAATTGAGCTATGGAGCGAAAAAATCTCCAATATTTCTAGTAATTGATAATGTTGACCAGTTTGAAGACGATGAGACCCAGTCTCAGATATTCTCGGATGCAATTGCGATAGCCAGTCGCTTGAACATAAACCTAATAATAGCCATGCGAGAATCAACATACGTAAATCATCGTGCTTCCCCTACTTTTGACGCTTTTGATTTTGATCCTTTTCATATCGAGCCTCCAGAAATACCCTCTGTCTTATCAAGACGTTTTTTTCTCACCGCTCAACTGCTGTCGGGCAAAAGGGGGTCTTTTACTGCACTTAACGGGGCCAATTTTGACGTCGATGATCTTTCGGTTTTCATTGACATAGTAAAAAGTTCTGTCCTTGGGACAGAAATAGGTGAGCGGATTGATGTCTTGGCCAACCATGATGTCAGGCTAGCGCTCAGAATGACGCGTGAGTTTCTTGCAAGAGGCTACACTGATCCGGCTAAAGCACTCAGGAAATACAAGAGCGAGAAAAAATACACCTTACCAAAACAAGAAGCTTTTAGGTCGATACTGCTTGGTAACCAGTCCGTTTACAGTGAGGAGTTCTCGGTTATTGGCAACCCATTTGACTCTAGACTTGGTAGATCTAATGGCGAGCTTCTAAGATTATTTGTTTTAGCGGCATTAGTGAAGCAAAGTGGAAGCAATGGTGGTGGTTACATTGATGGACCTGATATTAGAGATAATCTAAAAGCTATTGGTTTTTCTGAATCGGATACATTGGATGTGCTAGGCGACCTTTGCCACTTTAGGTTTGCTCACACAAAATCCCACGGTAAAGCAGATTTCTCGAGTAGTTACTTTGCGAGTAGGTTAGGCGGACACATTATAAGAAATCTAGTCAGCGATTTTACGTTTATTGAAAATGTCATGATGGACACTTTTATAGCGGACAAGGCCTGCTGGGAGAGGTTGAAGAATATATCTACGCAGGTGCAAGAAGAACGGAATATCGTAAATCGAATTAAATTAAGAGCAGAAAGAGCTGAGATATTCTATGATTTTATGCTCACTGAATACATAAGAATCTTGAATGAGGCACTAAAAAGAGGGTTAGATCCCGTGTGGCTAACAAATCCGCTTGAGGAATTGAAAAATACCTTGGACGCGAACCTTCAGAAAGCTGTTCAATCCGCAATTCGTAACTATGGGTAATCACATAACAAGCGCAGGCACGGCGACGCCCACTACACTGCGCCTTCGGCTCCATTCCGTGGGCGCGCATGCTGCAAGCGTTATGAGCTTTTTCCGGAAAAAATCACTATAACTCGCCGTATAGAAAAGGGATAATAGATGAAACAAACGCCACAGCCATTA
This sequence comes from Alteromonadaceae bacterium, assembly GCA_013393545.1. Next base: position 2,925 of record JABXHG010000275.1, read on the forward strand.
CCGTTTTCAATTCAAGGCAAGCCGGTTAGAAATTCAGGTTCCGTTTCATGTTTCATATTATTCCTTCTTGTCTCATCTACT
>JABXHG010000276.1 GCA_013393545.1 Alteromonadaceae bacterium
CTTTAACCAAGTTAACAGAATCAATATGACTTGGATAATCAACTAAGCGCTCTGCTGTTAACGGTTTTTCCGAATCCCAAACTGGAATGGAATCACTTGTTGTCAGTCGGCCATATTGAGTTATTTTACTTGGAGCTGATAATTGGTGTTTAAGCTTCTCAATTTCACCTTTTAACATATCGTGAAGTTTTATTTCTTGCGTATAAGCCGTTCTTCGAGCTTCCTTCAGGTTTTTGAGATTGTCCAACCGAGCATTTAGCTCATCCAGATTAATAAGGTGCTCAATTTGCTTAGTTCTTGTCGTATCTTCACAACAACCATCTGGAATAATCAACGCTTTACTATCTTGTTGTAGGTAGTTCAGCACATCGAAATTTTTTTGGAAGTTACTTCCCAAGTATTTTTGCCAGAATGCATCTTCATTAGAAATTTCTGTCGCAGATGAGCAATCATCGAAGCTCGATGACTGATATAACTTAAAAATCGAGAACTCACTGGGTTTGTTGTTTTTTGCCTTCATCTCCCTGGCATCAGCTTTGCGCATAATATTAATCGTCTGAATGCCATTCGTCAGCTCAGCGACGATACTAATATCACCATCGTAACCATCGTGACGATAGAGGTTGCTTCTAAAGCTATGCTTATTTGGAGTAACGGGTTTTAGCCGAGCGGCAATTCGGGGCAACTGGCCCCGAAAAAGTAACTGTTTAGCATCAAACAACGATGTTTTACCGAACCCATTAGGGCCATCATAGATGATGAGACTGTCGTTATACTGCGCTTCAAAAGATGAGAATATCTTAAAGCCATTTATTTTCAGTCGACTAATCCGCCATTTGTTCACTGACTAATGCCTCCATGACTTCGTGATATGCTTGTCCGCTATCTAATTTCATCTCTATTGAATTGAAAAAGGAAAAAAGCTGTTGCTCATTTAGCAGTGTATCTGCGAGTTGGTTTGCACTCGTCAACGTGGACTCTAGTGCAGGGACGGATAAAAACGGAAGTTTGACATAAAGACGGCAAGCAAGACTAAAAGCTGTTTCTTCAGTAGGGTTACGTTTGTAGCGGTTGAAGAATTCAGGGGTTGTCAGTACGTTATCCAAGCTCCTACCAAGGTTCAGATACTGATTAAGCTCGTCTAATTCCGTAGACGTGTAGTAGAGAACATGCTTTTTCAGACTGTACGCGTTTTCTTCAATATCAAAGATACCGTCCTCATATCTTCCGAGTTCCGTTAGGCTATCTAACCTAAATAGAAGAATTAAATCAGTATTTTTAGCAAAAGATGGCGTACTCAGAAGATTAGACGGTGTGCTAGCCTGGACCTTATCATTCAACTCAGACGGCGTACTTATTTGATCAGTTTCAACAACAACGAGAAAACGTTGGTGGTTTGGATGACCGGCCTTATAAAATGTAAGCCCTTCAAATTGGCTCTCCAACTGCTGGAATTGACAAGGTGAACTTTCCGCTACATGTCGAATAATCTTTTTAATCACTTAGTTCCTCCTGTGCATCTTCTGCAGAAATAAATCTCACATTATGAATTTTAGTGAGACGACCGTTCCCCAAATGATCTTGTTCTGACACGTCCATGAACTTACCTGTTAATTTTGATGCTTCACTAAGTGGGAAATCGGAATGCTCCATGTCAACTATTAAGTTGTTGTATTCATATAACACGTCCTGAATTGTTGAATTTTCTCGTAATGCTTCAACATTGTCTTGTATTTCCGATAGGGACAGCTTTTCATTGACCTTTGTTAGTCGGATTGCGGTTGGTAGATATGTACCGAATTGTGGCTGATAATAATGAGGAAGGTCGGGCAAAATTACTAACCTTTTAATCAGTGCAATGATATTCAAATAGTTTTCCACACTATCATTGCTAAAGCCGTCAATGATAACTGCTGCTAGATTGGGCTTTTTTGCATAATAGAGTCTTTTCAACGTTTGTTGCTTCATATGAGCAACAGCACCCCGACAAGCTAATACATCGACAATAGATATCTGAGAGGAAGTTTCATTACTTTCGATAAGTTTATCCGCTCTCTCTAGTATATTGCGTCTAAACCGGTTTAAAACCATATGCTCATCGGTATCATCCAGCACTTCTGCTGTTAGGCATTCCTCAATCTCAGTAAATAAGATTGGAGTTTGATTTGCTGCATCAAACTTTAATTCACCCTCATTGTGAATCTTGGCATGAGCAGATATAACTCTCGTATCCAATAGTGTATACAGAAGGCCGAGTTTGTACTGAATTAATAATGGAGAGTTACTTAGTTCAGATTTTGTTAAATAATCCGAAGTTATTTTCTCAAGTTCGGCGTTAACAAGGTCCAGCTGAAGGTACTGCTTACCATCACTATAACAGTAAAATTCTACTTTGCTTTGCTTTGTGTTGGCAGGAGTATATGGAGTGAAGTCATCTAGCTCACGAGCCACATGAAACCAGCGTTTAGTATTTTTATCAATGCCATATGCTGCAATCTCTGCAGCCTGCTCAATAGCAGCGTCGTATGCAGAGCGTCTACAATCCACTTTGGCTTTGACCTGATGAAGGCTTAAAGCCTTACCTTCCGAATCATAAATAACAAAATCATCAAGAGATTCTACTTTTAAGTGGTCTGACTTACATCCTTCATTGATGAGTAATTTAATACAATGATAAAGGGCTATTTTCCCTTGATATATAAAACCACTCCATGATGCTATAGCACTACTATCTTTTACTTTTTTTGGAATATCCATATATAAAATAGCCACTTAAAAGTAGTAAGCTTCTCCACTCAATTAGTTATACAACAGTAGCATAACCAGCCAATACACTGAACTGCTCAGATCTATTAAAATAACATAATATGATCTTCATACTATTCTTTAAATCGATTCATTCAAATCATTTTAAGCTACAAATCGTACCCCGCGGGCGACTTCTCTTCTCTCTCGAGTCCGTATTGCCCATATAGTAAG
>JABXHG010000277.1 GCA_013393545.1 Alteromonadaceae bacterium
CCATCCATGAAAGCTTGCCGCAGGCCATCCATGGCTTTCGACACTCCTGAATACCCAGACCGCTCATTCTTACGCCTCTTCCGTTCGAGGACTCGCCTTGGCTTCTTCTTTAGCGCTTTCCTACCTTGGGTCATAGATTCGGCAATTGCTTTTTCAGATTAATCACTTTACTGTTATTAAAATGTTAAAAACACAGATAGTGCATATTCTTAGCGCTAATCGACTTTATCACCAGAATCTAAAAGGCACTCATGAGACGTATTTATCTGCTTTTATTACTTCTTTGCACTTTTTCGTCTCCAGCTTTCGCAAAGGTCGATGCGGGCATTGATGAACTTGTAACTAGTTATCAGGAATACAGTGGATTTTCCGGTACGTTACTGGTTGTCGAAAATGACGAAGTGATTCTATCCAGAGCTGTGGGTTATGCCGATGACGCAGCGTTAAAACCGATTGCAATGAATACGCGATTTGATATTGGTTCGATTCAAAAGAATTTGACGGCTGTTTTGGTCTTGCAGGCCGTTGATAGAAAGCTTTTGCAGCTTAACGATACCTTAGATGCTTTTGCTCTTGAGTTTAAAGATCCTCGTACTGAAAACATTACCATCCAACAATTGTTGGAACATCGTTCAGGTTTTTCAGATATATTCACTGCGGAATATCGGGAAAATCCATCACGTTATAACAGTATTGATAAGAAACTAGCGTTATTAAGTGAGCAAGCACTGTTATTTACTCCAGGCACAGACAGACGTTACTCAAATTATGGCTATATTGTACTTGGCGCAGTTTTAGAAAAGGTAACAGGCAAGAGTTATTGGGAATTGGTTGAACAAAATCTCCTTCAGCCTTCTCGTGAAGCTTTGGAAGGTGCGCAAATGGATGCTGAAGAAAGTGACCTAGCAGAGCCTTATCACTTCAACTTTGAAGGGAAGAGAATTGCTGTTACAGCAAATAAAGTGGAGCATCGATCTCCCGATGGTGGAGGAGAAATGTCGATACTTGAACTTTACGCTTTCTATCATCAGTTGTTTAATGCTAATCAATTCCTTTCTAAAATCGGCCTTCAGACCTTTAAGTCGATGCAAGATAATCAGCAGCAATGGCTCGCTTTTGGTGGAGGCCGAGGAATAAGTACAGCCGTAGAACTTGATTTTGACAACGATATTTGGGTTCTTGTTTTAGCGAATACCGATCGTCTGGTAGCAGAAAAACTGTCTTCAAGGGTGCGCAGCTATTTTGTAACTGGCGAGTATAATAACGTCAGTATCCCACCAGAAGTATTTACCTACAGGTTTTATCAGAGAAAGGGCGAGGAGTTTTTCAGTAACGAATTCCAGTCGGTTTACCAAAAAGTTGGTTATAAGACGTTTATAGGCAAGACTGTAACTAATTTGGCAAGAGAGCTTATAGCTAGTCAAAAGGCTGAAGAGTCTATTTTCTTTTTTAGGTATTTGACGACTCTTTATCCTGATGCTGCCGAAGTTTATGATGGATTAGCGTTTGGCTATTTTAGTTCTGGTGATGCAGCCAAAGCTCGGGATTCTTTTGAGAAAGCGAGAAAGTTAAAGCCTAATTACGAGAGTCAATTTAATTCAAGTAACTATGAAGTTGAGAGCGATTAAGCCTTCAGTAAGCAAAGATAGCCGGTGTGATACGTCACTTCTTTGGGCGTTATCGGAGCTAAAAGGATAAATAAAATGACAAGAATTGAGTTGAATATAAAACCGATTAAAGGGCCTATAATTTTAAAACCTGAGGTTGAACTCCTTGTTAATGGAGAGCGAGTCGGGACAGGCTCTTTCGGCGAAACAATATCGGTTGATGTTGAACCAGGAAGTTATGAGATACAGGCACTTCAGCATAGCTTGATTAAACGAAAATCGAAAAAGTTGAAAGTTAATGCTGCCGTTAATTCAACAGTGAAGATAGCTGGGAAGTACAGTCGCTTTTGGGGAAATGTTCGTATATTTAATGAAAATTAATTATATGCTGGTTAAGCGCTTCGGATGCGAAAGCTCTGTAATTAAGGCCTAGCCTAATTTTTGACGTCGCGAGCGACTTAAAACACATCACCACCACTGACCATACCCCTTAGATTTTCTGTAGCACTATATTAGAAACGATATTCCTCACGAGCTTTGCGCACAGGTGCATAGATATAACAAGACTGCACTTTTTAAAGGTGTTTAAGTAAAATGCTCATCGATATTTTATTTGGAGAGTTAGAATGAAAAGTTGGTTGTTTCTTGGTGTTGCAATTGCCGCTGAAGTGGTGGCAACTTCTAGCTTGAAAGCAAGTGCGGGGTTTACAAAACTTTGGCCAAGCCTACTAGTTATTTTAGGATACGTTATTGCATTCTATTGTCTTTCTATGGCTTTAAAAACTGTCCCTGTCGGCATTGCTTACGCTATTTGGGCTGGGTTAGGAATCGTATTGATTTCTGCAGTGGGATGGTTGATTTTTGATCAAAAATTAGATTTTGCCGGCATTGTTGGCATGGCGCTAATTGTTTCAGGGGTTGTAGTTCTCAACGTTTTTTCTAAGGTCAGTGTGCATTAAACATTTAACAGTTAGTTACTGTCCCGTATCTGGACGAATACTATAATTTGGAACGCTCTGCATTCTCGATGCATTGATAATTATTGGTGTCGGGCTTTTTTTATATCTCAGTGCAAAATCGAAATCCATTAGCGCCTAACTCGTTTTAGCCGTTAGTAGCTAAAGTTTGCTAAGTAGAACTTTTATATTGAGTAAAAAATTTTTACTACCCAG
>JABXHG010000278.1 GCA_013393545.1 Alteromonadaceae bacterium
CCACTCGACCGTTAGCTTTAGTGCACTAAATACAAACGCCGGCTATTCACTGATTCATATAAAATCTTTTATTGAGAAAAACCCCAAGTACCGAACATATCTGCGATTTTTAACTGAAATGGCAGGAAACAGCGGAACTATTGATGATCGGCTTTTAAATGGCTTCGTTGCTCTTGAGGCTTTGTTTGACGGAAGAAAACTCCAAAAAGATAAAATTAGCCGACGCTTGAATATATCGACAATTACTGCCGAATCTATTGTGGAGATCCGTAACACCTTTTTTCACGATGGACGGAGTATCAAGGATGCACTGAACTTCCTACTGGAGCAAAAGTTAAAACACCCAAAAGCGGCAATAATCCCACTTCTACAAGCGTTAATTCAACGAGAAGATGCGAGTTGGATTGTATATAGTAGCTTTACTGACTTAATGTACACGCACTTTGCTACTTTGGTAGGCCTCGATCCAGAAACAATTAGGCGATGGTCTGAGGTAGATCTTCGAGACGATAGTTGGTTTCAAAAACTAGAAGTACAGCAATAGCAAAGACCTGTGAACATCTCAAATTCGCCCAGAACCAAACTTCAAGTCCATCAAACCAACCGCAAGTCAGGTCCTTGTGTATGCGGGTTTGGAAAATCACCTTCTTTGGTTCCCGGGATCAGGCCGTCGCAGAGTCCTTTCGCATAACGATACAGGTTGTCGTATAAGAATCGCTCTAAAGGCACAAACTCCGCACTTTTACGGCGTTGTTTGTTCACTCGTTTTGTTTCCTGATTAAGCATTTCACAAAAGTGCCAGGCGTGTTCGCTATCGAATAAGCGTGGTTTAACATCTCGTTTATAAGCTTCTAGCCAATGTTTTGCATCGGCTAAATGGCCGTTAATGCTCATATCTAAGTTGCGATGGCATTCTGCAACCGACTTCGTGTTATATTGCCGCACGACTTCAGCAATTTGTGCATCTGCTCGCACAAAGCCACCCATACGAAACCAAGCCAACATATGCTCTAACCACAGCGCATCGAAATCCCGAGCAATTTCATTCCAGTCCGGCTTTAATACATAGGGCATGACAATGCTGTAGCGGCTATACGACTCCATGGCAAACACCAGCCAACAGAGCTCATCGCGCACGACATGAAATTGCCAGCCACATTGCACGCTGTTTGTTACCACTGGCTGTACACCAGGGTTTTCTCCGTTCGCATCGGTAAGCCGGGGCAAGTCCAGTTTACATAGCTTGATGAGTTGATTTGAGACGCTGAATTTGAGCTTCATTTGTTTGAGAGATTAAAAAAGATCATCCAAGTATTGAATCAGACTTTTATCTACAAACCCAACAATCATCAAACTCAATATTACTCCCACCGATAAGAAAGGTAGATACTCATAAATGGCTTGGCTGAAGCTCATTTTTCGCAGAGATTTTTTTACGGCAAAAGATAGTTCAGAGCCTTTGATCGCTACAATGGACATAATCGTAAGAAAAACTAGTAGGGCTTGCCCCTTAGAATAGTCGCTTGCCATAATTGGAGTGATCGATAATAGCACTGGAAACGTTACCCAGGTATTCAGAAACCTTCGGTATTCTCTCTTTTCTATCTGCTGATAGTTCTCTGAAAACATCTTACCCCTCCCACTCATAGCGTTGTTTTAATTCGTTGCAAAAGTTCTGCGGCAAAAACTTTTTATGCTGTAATTGACCAACTACGATTCCTGGCGCTATACCGATAGCGTCGGCAAACCCACGTATATCATCGGCATAAAAGTTACGAGTTTTCACAAAGGCATTGAACTCAGCTCGCGGTATAAGCATTTCTTCGGCAAATTTATCCGCTTCTTCCTCTTTTTTACCATCCAGTCCGTTGGTTCCTTCCAGAAACATTTCCTTTTTACCATGAAGTAAAATGTGGCCGGCTTCATGAAAAAACGTGAACCAAAGGTGATCATTTGATTTATATCTTAAGCTCAATTGGATCAATGCTTTATCTTTTGTTAGCCAACGTGTAGCACCACTCACACTCGTTTTCGGTAATGCGGGCACAAAAACTACAGCAACACCAAAATTTGCACATCTTTGTTGTAATTCAGGGACGAAGTTTTCTTGTGTCTTAGTTGTTAACTTCCGAAGGTCGAAAAGTAGTGCTTTAAAACCAGATTTATCAAACTTATTACATTGAATCTTATGGCTTTCTAGCTCGCCTTTCCGTAACCAAGCCGATACGGCTTCAGGAAACACCTCATGCTTTTGATGCTGTCGATATGCAACCGCTAAATTTGGCCAGATATCATCCCATTGAGCCACGCTGGCAATACCGAAGAACTTAAGTACGCGGTCTAGTACCTCCATCTTATCTTTCGGCTTTTCTATCCAATCACGCTTTGCCATTTCATTCACAGGAACACGCTTAAGCCATTCCAAGTCGCGTTCTAGCTGTTTTTGCTCAGACTTTCGGGCTAATATTTCTCGATATTGAGATTCTAGGTTCAGCCAATAATCAACAGGCATACCCAACACTCGCTCAAGCTTAATCGCTGTTTGCGGTGTTATCGCTGAATCCCCTTTAATAATTGAGATTAAATGCTTAGAGGTAATGCCTGTCCGATCAGAGAGCTCTTTTTGGCTCATCGCACGAAGCTCTAACTCATACTCCAGAATCTCGCCCGGAGGCACCGCATAATCAGGGTGAAACTCATTTTTTACTTTAACCATGAGTATCCTCCACTCCC
>JABXHG010000028.1 GCA_013393545.1 Alteromonadaceae bacterium
GTCTGAGAATTTCCACACCGGCGTTATTCGCCATACCAATACCTCCTACTTCACCATGGTGGCTCTGAACAAGGACACCAAATCTCCGGAGGCCATTCCCGGACTGTTACTGGAAAGTGACGAGGAAATTCGCCGTTTTCTGGAAGGTCGCCTGAGGCGAAAGGTGAGAAAACTGCAACGGCATGAGCTGGATCAGGCCAGAAGCGAGATTGACTACGATGTGAACGACAGCTCTCTTGAAGGGGAGAACTGCAAAGTAGTGAACGGCTGATGGCAGTAGCGAAAATTTCACACTGACCCGCATACGGAGTAATCTGCTTTTTCAACAGTTGCCGCTTTTCAAAGATGAAAAGGGCCAGATCAAAAGATGCAATACAAGGATGATGCCAAATGAGCTTGCTGACCCCTTTTGGTCCCCTCCGGGATATTTCCCTGGATAATATCGATCAGCTAAAAGAGATACTTGTCCGCTCCGACAAGAGCAGGATGCTCGAAGGATTGGTGATCGAGGCTGTATTCAATGAGTACCTTGGCAAGCTGGCTACGCAAGAAATTGAAGTTTTGCCAGCTTCTCTCGTAAGGACTCTGACGGTAAAGAAAAAGCCGCAAAAGAAATTCGTATACTCGTGGTGGGTGTGGGATCACTCCGAGACGGGGCAGGCAGCAGCGGACCTGTGCCATCTTCTGGCCCCTTCGTCCGGTCGGGATGGGTTTCTGTTTGATTGCTACTATGACGGGAAGGTCCGTGATTTCTTCATTAAGCAATGGGGAGAGCAGACCAATATCCCTATTCAGTCTTTCATGCTGGAAAAGCGAGGGCACGCGTCTCCGCAATTCAGGATTCCATCCGACTCAGTGATTGACCTGAACCGATCTCAGCAGGCTTTTTGGGCCGGAATTACCAGCCACTACAGCGATGATCTCTTTCAGCAGGTCGTGCTTCATCGGCTGCTCAAGAACTGTGCGATACAGCCCTTTTTCGATGGTGTTTGGGACATCGACAGTCTGGTGCGACTGCCGGATGGCTCTCTGGTGCAGTTGGAGGTGAAGCACAAGTTCCCCCGGGTTGAAAGAGATACGGGAGGCCTCTCCTTTGGCATCAACAATGGCCAGCTAAAGGTGATGGAGGACCTGGCGGCCCGAGGCATTAAAACTCTGCACATGATCATGGTGAAGCCCATCTGGAACAAAAACCTTGGGACTGGCTACCTCCTCAACCGAATTGGTGATCGTAAGAACGTCTTGCTGTTGGCAAAGCTGTTGGACACAGGTTCATTGCGCCAGATCGGTTCAAGGGAATCATGGCAAACGGGGGCTGCGCAGTCGTTTACCGGAAAAGGTAGTCAAAAGGCCAGGTATGTTGATGTGTCTGAGTTTCAACTCCTCGGAACACTGGATGATCCGGTTGACGATGTAGCAAGAAATATTGCCCTTGCGTGCACGGATGCCCTCAACCGGCCTGTCACTGATCAAATGTTGATCGATAGCCGGATTCAGTAGTAAAGTCTCGCGAGCGCCGGTGTTCTGGGCTACAATCGTGCCGATTCGTCACAGTTTTGACCCGGAGGATGTCATGGCTCTCCTTTTCGATTTCCATAACGATGCCGATACAGGCACTTTTTCCGACCTGGCAGGTGCTTCTCCGTCACCTTACGAGGGGTTCAGTGAGCGGGCCCTTCTCCATAAGCTGTTGGAAATCTACGATCAGGGAACTATCGCTGAAGCACTTGCTGAGGCTGATAAGGGGAGCTGGTGTCGAGAGACAATCAATCGCTGGGCCAAGGGCAAGGCTGAGCCGAAAGTGACTCATGCGGCCCATCAACGCATGGTTTCCATGTTGCCCACTCCCAAATCCAATGATCTTAAACCGTCCTTCCGGTTCATCGATTTGTTCGCGGGTATCGGCGGAATAAGGAAAGGTTTTGAGGCCATTGGTGGTGAGTGCGTCTTCACCTCTGAATGGAACAAGTATGCCGTTCGAACCTACAAGGCAAACCACTTCTGCGATCCGCTAAGGCACCGATTCAACGAAGATATTCGTGAGGTCACCCTCAGTTCTGATCTGAATATCGACGAAGAAACGGCTTACAGGCATATCGATCAGCAAGTGCCCGACCATGAGGTGTTGCTGGCAGGCTTTCCGTGCCAGCCATTCTCCCTGGCCGGGGTGTCGAAGAAAAATTCACTTGGTCGGAAACACGGGTTTGAATGTGATGCTCAGGGGACTCTATTCTTCGATGTTGCTCGTATTCTGGCGGCCAAGAAACCGGCAGCTTTCCTGTTGGAGAACGTCAAGAATCTCAAGAGTCATGACAAGGGCAAAACCTTCAGAGTCATTTGTGAAACCCTGGATGAGCTGGGTTATGACGTTGCGGACGTTAACGCGCCAAAGGGGCAAGACCCCAAGGTTCTTGATGCAAGGCATTTCATCCCTCAACACCGTGAACGGATTGTCCTGGTTGGTTTTCGTCGTGATCTCAATGTTCACGAAGGGTTTACCCTGAGAGATATCGAGAAGATGTATCCGAAGGAGCGTCCGTCCTTTGGTGATGTTCTGGATGAGGAAGTGGATGACAAGTACATCCTGACTCCGAAACTTTGGGAGTACCTGTACAAGTACGCGCAGAAGCACCGTGAAAAAGGTAACGGCTTTGGCTTCGGTTTGACTCGCCCCAATGATGTGGCCCGCACGCTCTCGGCTCGTTATCACAAGGATGGATCAGAGATTCTGGTGGACCGGGGCTTTGATGATTCAATGGACTTTTACGGCGAAGAGAACCAGAAGCACCGGCCAAGAAGGTTGACCCCGCAAGAGTGCGCCAGGCTGATGGGCTTCGATAAGCCGGGTGAGAGCAACTTCGTTATTCCGGTGTCCGATACTCAGGCCTATCGGCAGTTTGGCAATTCAGTCGTCGTTCCGGTATTCGAAGCTGTGGCAAAACTGATGAAGCCCCGGATTCTGGCTGCAACCAGAATCGAGTCTATCAAGGCCGAGGAAGACCGGAAGCAGTACGAAATGCCTCTTGCATTGTAACTGCCTGGCGGGTTGTTGAAACGTTGATGCATGTATCAGCTTCAGGGAGCATTGGCATGGCGGATATTGTTGATCGCTCCACCAGATCACGAATGATGGCTTCCATCAAGGGCAAGAACACTGCTCCCGAGAGGTTTGTGCAAGAGGAGTTGGAGAAACGCCATATTGCCTTTGAGGCCCACTCAAAAGAGCTTCCCGGCAAACCGGATATAACAATCCCGCTCTATCAGGTAGCCATCTTTGTGAATGGTTGCTTCTGGCACAGACATGAGGGGTGTTTTTATGCAACCACTCCGGCCAGCCGAAAGTCGTTCTGGCAGGCCAAGCTCGCAGAGACGGTGCGTAGAGATGCTCGCAAGAGAAATGAGCTTGAGGCTCTCGGCTGGCGTGTCATTGTCGTCTGGGAATGTGGCGTGAAGCACTGCCATGACGATTTTGACGAGGTGATCGATGTTATTGAAGGGGAGGCGTGCCTCTCTGAATGGCCGGTGACTCCGCCACGGGTTCGTGACTGAACATAAAAAAACCGGCTCGAAAGCCGGTTTTTTTGACACACGGAGGCTGGTTTTTACAGAGCCTTGATCCGGGTGTTCAGGCGGCTCTTGGTACGAGCAACCTTGTTCTTGGTGAAGATGCCCTTGTTGACCATGCTGTCCATGATCGGCTGAGCTTCCTGCAGCGCAGCCTTGGCTTCTTCGGCATTGCCGGCGTTGATTTTGGTTTCGACCTTTTTGATGTAGGTACGAGCCATGGAACGCAGGCTGGCGTTGTGCTTGCGGTTAACCTCGTTCTGACGAGCGCGCTTTTTGGCTTGCGGGGTATTTGCCACCGTAAAACTCCTGAAATTCGTTGCTAGAAAACTGAAACTGTTTAGATCGCGGGCGCGCCAAAAACAGCGCGTCGATATAAATGACGCGGAACTATGCCGCTCAACGCAGTCAATGTCAAGATCCGTGGCCGCTGAATGCGGGTGTGGGCGGGGCTTGTGGTACACTCCCGCAACCCCTGAAACGGTACTTTACAGGCGGTTAGCGCCAATGTGTGGATTACCGAAATGCCGCACCGGCCTAATACTCGTTTTCTGAGCCAGATATCCCGGATATTGACCCATGCCATCCGAACCACAGCCGCCCGCCCAGCCTGATTCTTCAGAGGCTAAACCTGCCAGAAAAACGCCGCCAAAGGCCCCGGGGCTGTTGCGATCCTCCGGCCTGGTTGGGGTGATGACCATGCTGTCGCGGGTGCTGGGCCTGGTGCGGGACATGGTGATTGCCCGTTATTTCGGCGCGGGGGCCGGAGCGGACGCGTTCTTTGTTGCTTTCAAAATCCCTAACTTTCTTCGCCGGCTGTTTGCCGAGGGCGCCTTTTCACAGGCTTTCGTGCCGGTGTTGTCGTCCTATCGGGAAAAACAGGACATCTCGGAAGTAAAGCGCCTGGTGGATGCGGTGGCGGGGTCGCTTGGTCTTGTATTGCTGGCGGTTACGGTGGTGGCAATGCTGAGCTCGCCGGTCTTGACAGCGGTTTTCGCCCCGGGCTTTTTGGACGATGACACCAAATTCGCCCTGACCAGCGGCATGCTGCGGATTACCTTTCCGTACCTTTTGCTGATTTCCCTGACCGCCTTTGCCGGCGGAATTCTCAACAGCTACGACCGCTTTGCGGTACCGGCCTTTACGCCGGTTTTGCTCAATCTTTCCATGATTGCCGCCGCCATTTTCCTTGCCCCGCTGATGCAGGAGCCGGTGATGGCTTTGGCCTGGGGGGTGCTGATTGCCGGCGCCCTGCAGCTGTTCTTCCAGTTACCGTTCTTGATGCGCCTGGGCCTGCTACCACGGCCGAGGGTGGATTACCGCCACGAGGGCGTCAGCCGCATTCTCAAACTCATGGCGCCGGCCCTGTTCGGGGTGTCGGTGAGCCAGATCAACCTGCTGCTGGATACCGTGCTGGCGTCGTTCCTGCAAACCGGCAGCGTGTCCTGGCTGTATTATTCCGACCGTTTGTCGGAGTTGCCGCTGGGTGTGTTCGGGATTGCCATCGCCACGGTGATTTTGCCCAGCCTGTCCCGCAAGCATGCCGCGGCCTCGGCGGACCAATTTGCCGCCACGTTGGACTGGGCGGTGCGCGCGGTGTTGTTGATAGGCGTGCCCGCCGCGCTCGCGCTGGCACTGCTGGCCGAACCCTTGATTGCCACGCTGTTCCATTATGGCGAGGTGACCGACCGGGATGTGGCCATGTCAGCCCAGAGCCTGCGGGCCTATTCTGCCGGTTTGCTGGCGTTCATGCTGATCAAGGTGCTGGCACCTGGTTTCTTTGCCCGGGAAGACACCAAAACCCCGGTAAAAATCGGCGTAATTGCCATGGTGGCCAATATGGCGTTTAACCTGGCGTTGATTGTGCCGCTGGCCCATGCCGGGCTGGCTCTGGCGACGTCGTTGTCAGCATGGTTGAACGGCTATTTGCTCTGGCGCGGTCTGCGCAAGGAAGGGGCCTGGCAAAGCCAGCCCGGCTGGCCGAAATTCCTGTTGCAGCTGGCGGCGGCCAATGGGGCTCTGGCGGCAGTGGTGCTCTGGTTGAACGTGCCCGTGGCCGATTGGCTGGCGTTGGGCGGCTGGCAACGGGCAACTGAAATGTCTGTATTGGTGGTCGCCGGCGTGGTGGCATATTTTTTGGCGCTGGCCGCAGTGGGCGTTCGGGTGCGCCAGTTTCGGCAGAAGTAGCGGTGCATGATTTCTACCCAACCCGCTCCTGGGGTATAATCGCGCGTTTTCTCACCAGCGCAGGCGTTTCCTGCGCCAAAGCCAGCTGGCAACGTAAGGTTCGCGGTACATGCGGTTGATTCGAGGCCTGACCAATCTGAAGCGACTGTCCGGGCGGGCAGATTCGCCGCTGGCTCACGGCTGCGTGGCGACTATCGGGAATTTCGATGGGGTTCATCTGGGCCACAAGACCATTATCGGGCAGGTGAAAGAAAAAGCCCGCGAACTGGGTGTGCCGTCGGTGGTGATGATCTTCGAGCCCCAGCCCCGGGAATACTTTCAGGGTAACGAAGCGCCGCCCAGGCTTATGCCGTTTCGCCAGAAATTCGAAGCCCTGCTGGCCGAAGGCGTGGATGTCGTGCTGTGTATTCGTTTCGGTGAGCGCTTTCGCAGTTATTCAGCCATGGGCTTTATTGAAGACGTTCTGCTTGAAGGCCTGGGCGTACGTCATCTGGTGGTGGGCGATGATTTTCGCTTCGGCTGTGACCGGGGCGGGGATTTCAATTTGCTGGAGCAGGTGGGTGCAGAGCGCGGCTTTACCGTAGAAAACACCCTGACGGTCAGCCTGGACGGCCGCCGGGTCAGCAGTACCCGGGTTCGTGATGCCCTGAATGTGAACGGGCTGGATCAGGCGCAGCGTTTGCTCGGGCACCCCTACCGCATTCATGGCCGGGTGGTTTATGGCCGTCAACTGGGCCGCCAACTGGGTGCGCCCACCGCCAATATTCTGCTGCACCGGATGCCGGCCTTGCGGGGCGTCTACGTGGTTAGGGCGATCACCGATACCGGCGAGCATCTTGATGGCGTGGCCAATATTGGCCTGCGGCCTACCGTGGATGGCAAGCGGCCTTCGCTGGAAGTGCACCTGTTTGACTTTACTGCCACACTTTACGGCCAGCATCTGGACGTCATATTCCGCCATGGCCTGCGGGATGAAGTGAAATTCGACTCTGTTGACGACCTGCGCCAACAGATCGCCCGGGATTTCGAGCAGGCCCGGGCCTGGCTGGCCAACCACCCAGCCGATGAAACCATCTAACTGACCAACCAAAGAGTGCGCACACAGACATGAGCGACTACAAGCATACCCTGAATCTGCCGGAAACCTCCTTCCCCATGCGCGGTCACCTGGCCAAGCGCGAGCCGGACCTGCCCAAGCGCTGGCAGGACCCTGACGTGTACGGCAACCTGCGCAAGCAGCGTGAAGGCCGTGACAAGTTTATGCTGCAGGATGGCCCTCGCTACGCCAACGGAAGCATTCACATCGGGCATGCGGTAAACAAGATCATCAAGGACATGATCGTCAAATCCCGTGGTTTCATGGGTTAGAA
>JABXHG010000279.1 GCA_013393545.1 Alteromonadaceae bacterium
ACTGTCCTCACGACTCAACAAGAGGTCTTCAGGTTTTCCGGCCCATTTGTCACAGAGTACGTCAGCAACGGTTTGTATCTCTGTACCCATTTCGAATCTTTCCTCCTCCCAGCGTGCGAATAAGCTTCCTGTTCCAGGATTCTCACTTCGATTTAAGTAGAAAGAATAAGTATCGAGCAATAACTGCTCCAGATATTTAGCTATCCGATTTTCGCATTCATAAAAGGAAATATAGATCTGATGATGGTCTGGAAACCTCTCTTTTGTATGGCATAGAAGCCGATTAAAGGCATGACCTTTTCCAACATAAACGCATAAAAGCGAATATATGTTGTGGTCTTGGCAGCTTCCGACGTCGATCCATAGATGGTACACACCAACCTTACCTTTCAGCCCAATCAGATAATCATTCACAGTGAGACGATCATCGGATTCTTCGATGAAATCTAGCGAGATTGAAGTGCAGAATTCGCTATGATTTATAATTTCATCCACACTTGGTGCCGAAACCAGCTCTTTTTCGGCGATATCATCGAACTTGTGATATTCCGTGTCTAAACAGGGAACTTCTTGAACCTCACACTGAAACATGCATCTTGCTCCAACTTAGCCAATACGACTAACGCCCGCAGCACACGCAGCTTTGTAGTGGAGGCGAAACCGAAACGGAAAAGCCGTCGTCGTGCCTGCGCTTGTTATATTTTATACTTATTAAATGACCTGATAACTTATTTTTTGGTAAAGTTTTTAATAACTTCGGCATCAGTTTTTTCTCGATCACTACTTGACGAGTAGCAAAAACTAACTGTATGATCACCCATCATCTTTCTATATAGTTTTGGACGTAATAACCTAGACTTATTGTCGTTGAATATAGATCTTTTCCCGTTATCCGGATTTCTACGAATAGCATAACAATATATCTTGCATGGATCTTCACTATCGCTTTCGGAAAGCGATTTTGTCATCGCTCTCTTAAGGGTATTGCTTTTCGACAAATCAACTTTTCCAGGTATAAATTGAGCAAAGTGTTCGCTAAATTGGCGTAAAATCTCGCCAAGATTTTCAGACCACTCAATACCAAAATACTCTCTCAAAGTTTGAGCATCTGCTAGAAGCTCTCGAACATTTGCAGGAACAACTAGATTATCATTAAAATCGTGTGTCTTAAGAAACTCTACCCTCAAGAGAGCATATCGGCTCTCTTTAACTTCATTACTTTGATAGAGTTTCACCAAAACCACATAGTCTACTTTTTTATATTTAAAGGAAAAGGCTTCAATAGCCCAACCTTTTTCTTCCATATCAGCTTTAAGTAGCTTGAAATGTTCAAATATATTCATGCTATCCTTAATCAAATATCTACACTGCGAATATCAAAGCTCAGTAAAAATATAAAGTATGTTTATCAGATGTATCGTTTGAATGACCAGCTCCACATTTTTCAACTAAATGCATTTAGGTCCGCATGAATATAACGCTAGGTTAAGGTGCGCCGTAGGCGTCATTTGAAACCAATTGTTATGTAGTCACTTCTGGACATCAAGGACAAATTAATCATGCTTCATATAAAGCTTGATAACTTCAATGTTTTTTCTATCACATATTTTCCGGATAGCCTCTTCGTTGTCAAAAGATATTTTTGCGCCTAAAATCACACGCTTTGGTTTCGGCATACGATAAGAAACTTCTTGTTTTATGAGCATATTCCCAAACACAAGCCGCCACTCTTTTTCATAAGACCATTCGGCACTTTTAATAAGTGCGGCTTGATTTAGGTAGAGTATGTTATCTACATTTTTAGTTGGGCCAAACACATCGGTAGCATCAAACATTTCATCAGAGTAAACGACAGGGTAAATTGACCTAGTCCTTAAGTCTTTATCACCTAACTCATAAAAGTCATACCCTATACAGAACCCTGAATGATAATCAGCATAGTGCGACCACATTAGTATGGATTTTGGATTTTCAGAGAAACAGCAGATTTTAAACATCCCCTTAAAACCCTCGGACGTTTCTCGAACCAAAGCATTCGCATGTTCTTTCATCGCATGACTTAGAGCCTCGCCACAAGAGCGACCGAATTCAGGTTCATCAGGATAACTTAGTTCAAGTAGCTTAATTGTAGGGCTTTCACTCTCGCTGACTGCTTGAATTTGTTCTTCAGTTAATCCATCTGTCAACCCATTCTCATGAGCCATTGATAAAACTAAATCTGAATTGTCAGGATCTATCGCTACTTCATGATGAAATGAGCAATCATATGGATCATTGAAGTTCTTTGGGTCAGATAGCCAAACTGTGTCTTCTTCTAAATTTTTCAGAGAAAATTCGTTAATAGATCGGTACTTATAAAGTATATTTGGAATATGACCATACTTCAAAGACATGGCTCTATCGATATTATCTACAGATATACTCTCTGAAAAAACCAACTCTTTATATTCTTGAAACCAATCCATAATTTTTAACTCTGACTCTAATTTGACAACATAACGCCGCCAGCACGCGCGGCTTTGTAGTGAAGGCTAAGCCGCAACGAAAAAGCCGTTGGACTTCCCACAAAAAAGTGGACACGCGCCATCAGTGCAAATCCTCAAATTCCAGCGGCGTCCTGTAACCAAGGCTGCTGTGG
>JABXHG010000280.1 GCA_013393545.1 Alteromonadaceae bacterium
TTCAAAGAAATCTGTGCGGAATTTCTTCTGAACATAGCGGATAAGCTCTGCGTCTGTGCGGTTGATTGCTAAATCATAGCCATGTGACTGAATAGCCTCTGCTGATGTTGATTTACGGAATTTGCGGAACTCAAGCTCTGTGATGTTCACAAGCTCACGCTCAACTTTAGTTAATGGAATGATGTCGCCCTCAGCAACGTCACCATTTGGAGCCTCTGACTCAATTACGTTGAAACGATATTGTTTTAATGCTGAGCCTACGTTCATTGGAATTTTATTTGTAACGCCTAACGCCTCAAATAATTTGTTTAAACGGTCTCCCATTTTATTTGCGAAATCAATCGACTTTGCCTCTCCTAATGCCTCAACATCAATTAAGTTATTTTCTACTGCAAAGTGCTGTAAGTTTAATCTCAATTTACCTTGAGTGTGTTTTTTATTCATAATGCAATACCTCCGAAATTTTTATTTAAATAAATGCATATTTTGTGCAATGGCTTGCTGACGTGCTGAGTCATCTTTGATTTGTTCAATTGACTCACGTGTAACGCCACCACTGGCATTTGAGTAGTTCTTAGGTGTGCCTTGATACAGTTTAGCCTGTACCTGCTCTTTGACCATGTTATTAAGCACGTCTTTGAAAGCCTGCACGTTAGCTTGAGTTTGGTCTGCTGTATCAGCCGTGACTATATCAAGCAGCTCGTCGTTTGGTGTGATTTCATTATTCTTGAATACATCACTTGCATGCTTTTTCATTTCGTTGCGTGCCTCTTTAGCCTTGTAAGCGTCTAGCTCTTTTTGCATTTGCTCGCGCTCGTACTCAGCCTTTTGGTCTTTGTTCATTTTTGCTAACTTCTCAGCCTCTTTGGCTTTCTCGTCAGCTTTTTTCTTCTCACGTGCCACACGGTCTTTAAGAATTTGGTCTACTTCTTCTTGTGTGAACGTTTTTCCGCCTTGCTGGCCGTTATTGCCGTCGTTACCGTTATTGCCGTCGCCTTGCTGGCCGTCACCCTGCTGGCCGTCGTTACCGTCATTGCCGTCGCCTTGCTTAGCGAAATGCTGTAAGTTTAATCTTAATTTTTCAGTCATATTGTTACCTCCATTTATAGCCCGTCGGCTCTGATTTCCATACATGCTTTTAATGCCGTCAGCACGTTTTGGGCATAATAAAAAGCCACCCACCAATTAAGGTGAATAGCTTAAATGAATTTGCTCGGTTTAAATTGCTTTTCTTTTTCTTCGGGTTTAGCTTGATTGCTTGGGTGCGTCTGATTAAGTTTTATTAGCTCTTTGTGAATACCATAAAGGCTTTCTGCAATTGATTTTAAATAATTAGTCATCTTTATTCGCCTCCAATTCAAAACCGTCTATCTTATATTTGCCTTTACGTTTTTTAAAGAAATCTTCTAGTTCTTCATCAATATCATCAACATAAGGAACAGTGAAACTTCTGCAGTGCGGGTGCATTGGTGGAGCATTAATACCAGCTTTCATCTCGCTAACCTTGTAAGTATTGCCGTTATGATTTCTGCATGTTTGTGTTGTTCTATCATCGAGAAAGGCTAAAAATTCATATTTGGCATTTTTACCCATTGTAGCTATATAGTGCTGTTGTTGTGCTTGTGTTTGCACTCTAGCTGTTTCAGTTAGTAACAACCGCTTAGCCTGATATGCTGTTGCGCCTGATTCTTTTCTTAACTCAGGTACAAATTCTTTAGGGTGTCTGCCTCTTAGCATAGTGTTACGCACTGCCTTATTTACCTGTTTGCGTGTATGCTCCATATTCTTCCAAATACGTGTTGACCAAACAACGTCATCAAATGGTGTATTAATGATTGCTTGTATATGCTCAAGTGATACTTTAGCCGTTGCGCCTACAAGGCCAGCTTGTCGCTGTACTTCTCTGTAATAGGCACTCTCCATATAGTTGTACATTTGGCTTTCAAGTTGAGCTGTTGCATATGTCATAATCAAGCCTAATTGCATTTGTAGCATTTTCTCACGGCTCACATACATTTTAGTATTGTACTGTTTCAATTCTTTATTAGCTTTATCGCTAAAGTCCTTATTATCTACGTACTGCTTAGCTTTGTTTTCTAATTTCCTAATGTCAGTACGGTCAATTTTCTTTTTAGCATCTTCAATCGTTAAGCCCTCGGAAGTTGCATATTTGGCATAAAACGCTAGAGTTTCACGCTCAATGTCATCAACCATTTCATCAACAATGTCATTGATACGCTGTATCGCCCCTTTGTCATCTTTAGCCTCTTGTTTCATTGCCTCTTTTGCTCTATCGCGCCAATACTCTTGATTATTAGGCATTAATTATCACTCTTTCAGTTCGTTGTTAAAACTGTATTCGCGATTGTCCGCACGTGCGAGCTGCTCGTCCTCCTCTTGCTGCAAGCGTTCAAGCTCAGCGTCAGGGTCGTCGATAAAGTCCAATAAGCCTAAGCGCGTTTTCTCTGATACTGTACCCGCAAGCAAGTTGACTACTTCCACATTGTCTTTCATGGACTTAGGCAGGTTAGGCGTGAACGTTATATCCATTTCTGAATAGTCATGCGTCTTAGTGCCTAAAATGTTTAGGTTA
>JABXHG010000281.1 GCA_013393545.1 Alteromonadaceae bacterium
CAGGCATCGAAAAAGTGGACGATGCCCATACGCAACTGGAAACCGGCCATGGCGCAATTCGAGATCATGTATCAGGATCGGATTTAACAGTGCAATCAGCCATTTACACAAAATCTTTTACAGTCTCCAAAAGCCCCCTTATACTAGTTTACTTGCTAAGGGTTTAGCTTATTATTCAACACATTAGCAATAGCAACAGATCTCTGGTTAATAAATTTAGTGTAATCGTTTTCCGAAATACCGAAATTATCTATATCCAGAACTAAGTGGCTGGCCAATGTCTGTGACATATTTTTATTATCCTTCGCAAAGCGCTCTATATAATCATTTGGGGCCTTCTTTCCGATTCTATGCTTGTTTGAGTAGCCATCTATGATTGTAATGTTCGCTATTAGGTTAGCTTCGGCTTGAGGATAGGTTTCTTTCAAGTATTGCTTTGGAAAGAAATGGTGATAGTTCTTACTAGAGGCAATCTTCAGGTTACTGTTATCCAAAATCACGGTGCCATCTGTGTCGAAAGAGCGAGGCTGTTGGAATGCGAGTGCGCACAGTACAGCTTTACAAAATGCATTACCAGCTGAAAAATGTGTCTCCGCAATGCTTTCCTCTGAAACCCTAATTTCGCTCGGTAAGTAACTGGGCGTTAGCTCCTTTATGATTTGGTCAACCTTTGATAAATCTTCCGTAACTTTAGTATCTGAAGAAGAGCTATATCGCCCATTTATGCCACTCCAGTAAAAATACTGCTCGAGCAACTTTATTTGTTGGTATGTTGGCTTCTTATTTTTTGTGTGGAAAAAGAAATATGTTAAGGGAATTACCAATGCGGGATAGGGTAAAATTTTTGAGACGGGTATTCTTAGTTCTGAACGCAAGAAATCTATTGCAGTGAACAGAGAGTCGAGAGTGGGTTGCCATGCTTCAATGAATTCATCTCGTTTGATGGTTAATATGTCCCTGCCACGAGCAGCTCCTTTAGTAACTGCTGCAACACATTGCATAATAACTGAATCAGGCAGGGTATCGTATCTTACACTGGACAGGCAGCTCCTATCGTCATCAGCACCATCTCGCAAAATATCAACTCGCTCTGCGAGGTCGAATGATTTATCTTCGTCGTACGTTTTGGCTACCATAATTTCGAAGACGGTAAGCGATTTACCACCGGTATTGATCCTAGAAAATATTTCGCAGGCTATTTCTATCGGATAATCAGTTATCGTTATTGTAGAGAAATCATACCCTGTAAGCTTTGATTTATAATCCTCGATCGTTTCTAACTCAGCTTTTCCGTATTTATCGAGTAAGTTTGTTATTCTACTGGTAAGTAAAGTGTGAACCGAAATAAACTGGCCTGAGTCATCGTCGCACGGAACATCAGTTGTGGTTATTGGATCCTCAGAATCTGTTGGTAAAGAGAGGTTGATGAATATATCGCGATAATCAACCTCCTTGCCATCCTTTGTTATACGTATACCCTTCCGAATCGCATAAAGTGAGGTTATTCTCTGCTGTCCATCCAAAATATACTGAACATAGTCCCCTTTCGGAGTTGTGGGAAGGTGGTGGTTTCCAATCTCCTTGTATGTACGAAGCTCCTCACGCGTCTTCCACAATATGAAGGTCCCGATTGGGAACCCTTTTATAATCGAGTCAATCAAATTGGAAGATTTTTCTTTCGACCAGACAAACTCTCTTTGGAACATTGGTAGCTTGATTTGACCAGTATCTATCTCGTTAAATAGTGATTCGTACTTCTTATTGTTATTTTCTGGCTGTAGTAGTTTATTCATATGTTTGCCGGTTCCCTTAGGCTAATTATCATTTACGAAAGCTCCTAGACGCTCTGGCTATCGTAATACTCGACCAATAGTGCGGACGATGATCACAATAAAAAAATTTGAAACTCATATCACCTACCGGCAGTTAATCCTGCAACCTTTCAACTGTTGAGTAGGAGAACATTATGTCTAATGTAACGGTCGTTCGCACGAAAAGCGAACTGGAAAAAGCTATCGAGCGTCAGGACAGAACGATAGCGGTTCAAAGCGCCAGCTTGGCGGATGATGTGAAAACGGTGAAGTCGGCATCATCCGGTGCCTTCGCATTGGCTGTTGGTTCGGCGGGGCTATTTGCAACCAATTTCTGGAATCCGCTGGGGTGGGGCTCAAGTATTATTGGAACGTTATCTACAGGGTCACTAATCACTGCGATTATAGCAATTGGTCTTAGCACGACATTGCTATTCGCTATCTACAACGATTACTCGATTAAGGGGCGAACATCGCTTCAGCTGGCTGGCGGTAACAGCATTGATGCGGATTTGGTTATGGAGAGGGACTAACTATGGCTAGAATGAAACGAAACATTATTGCCGTTAAAACGCGCACCGGTGAAGTTCGTTTTGTTTCTGTTACATCCATAGAGCGTGTTGAAGCGTTTGGTGACTACGTTAAACTTTACTTTGGCAATGAGCGAGTGCTGCAATGAGCAACGCTATCTCATATGGAATAAGTCATTGACGAA
>JABXHG010000282.1 GCA_013393545.1 Alteromonadaceae bacterium
GCCTCCCTACCTACCTTCCTACCTTCCTACCTTCCTACTACTAAGCATCGCTCTACTTGAAGTGTTCTGGATGCGAATAGCTTTGCTCAGCGCCAACCATACGTTTGCATCAATCATATCTAATGCGCAACAATGAAAGGAGACTTACCCTTTTCTAGCGGCTACGCTATATGAAAATTAACACATAAAGGAAGCTAGATGTTATGGATGGACTCGGATCTAATGTTTCAGGGTCTTACCGGACTGCTAGAAGAAACACGTCATTACTGTGTGGTGTAAGCATGGCGTGGGCTGGAGCGCAGCTTAACTTCGGTTCATTAAGCATAGGACCATTGGGAAAGGTTGATCTAAACAGCGCATCTATACCCTTGGTATTATCGATTCTTCTTGTGTATTTAATGTCGCGATGCACAATAGAGTATATGATGCAGGAAAATGAAGTTCGTCGATGGAAGTTGGCGCAGCTAGATTACAAGCTCACTTTTCTGATTTTTAGGTTTTCTCTTTTAGTTCTAGTTTTTAGTTTGTTTTCGCGATCTTTGGAAATGGTCTTTTTGTTGTTGTTATCTGTTTTTGCTGTTTTTGCTTCCTTTTTTGCTGTTCTTCTTTCCCTGTTTTTTGCAATCGTCTTTGTTCGGAGTTTCGTGAGTGGAAAAAGGGGAGTCCAATTTTCTGCGAGTGGGGTTGTTGATAGTTTTTTCTGGTCTGCTCTCATTGTTAGTGCCCTGTATATTATTCTTTTTATAATAAGCGCCTTCTCGAGTTTTAGCCCGTTTTTGATTTTTATCGAAAATGATGTTTCTAATGTGGATTTGGCTGTCGTGTCCGCAGTGTGTATATTTATGATGTTGACTTTCTTGTTTGAGAGTAGGTTTTTAAATGTCATTTTTGCAATCGAGCCCAAGATTGTGGTTAGGAGATATAAAGATAATGAAGGAAGGGAGATAATGGCATTTGAGGATAACCCCAAACATCCTGACTTTGATAAGCATGGGCATAAGATTAGGTCTATGGTCAGGAAGAATAATTTGTAAAGTTGGGTTTGAGCATGCCCGTAGGGATAATCGGTTTATGGGATTGTTGATCTGGGGCTTTTATATTGCACCAGCTTCCCAATTCTTTTAGCCCTGTTGCTGGTAGTAGGCAAAAAACCGGCCGCACAGGCGCGATAATAATTTCCAGCTTCGTTATTTTATTTTGTCAGCATTGTCATGCCTTGAATGTGAAAGGCGTTCTGAAGCAAAAATGCATCATTGGTCTTATGTCATTGAGTCGACCCAGAGTTTTATGCTTTTCCCTTGTGACTGATAGAGGTCTAGGCATTTAGTATATTGTTGGTGAAAGTTTCGATCAGCCTCTTCGTCATCTAGATCTTTCAAGGATTCAAAGTTAACATTTTTAACAACTTTTGATAAAAAGTCAGCCTGATATTGTTCTATGATGTTCGTTGCTTGGTTTATGAAATAGGCTGTATTGTGATCGACTAAATCTAAGCCTATTTTCCACACAGTTAATGGGCTGATAACTTCGTCAATTACTCGGTATAAGTGCAAGTGCTCACCAATGTTTTCGGTCGTTTCGAAGTCGGGGTCTTCCGAAGTTTTGCGTCTTTGGGTAATCAATCTAGCACTCTTTCTCTGCCCGACCCAGCGGTTCGGTGTTTCAAGGTATTGAAAGACCTCTTCGATCTTATCGTTTATTTTCTTGGCAGCTGTGATGTCCCCAGGCTGGTAACAGTGGCGAGAGATGAGAATCATTAGTTGATCTATAATGTCCTCAAGTTCGGTGTTTTCGAAGCTTCCATCCATGGATTCTGGAAAGAGGAGCTTGTAGTGAAAGAACGGGTCCGTGTTCATGTAGTAAGCAGCCATGCCATTTTCTTTCTTTTCGCAATGAGAGGACAGTTGCTCTTCGAAGAACTGGGCATGGTCTAGGGCGTTCCTGAAGTTATTTTGTTCCGTGCTAGAAACTATGTTTCTTGCATTTTGGGATGAACTGTGGATCCTTGCGAATGTTGCACCAATAGGAATAGATAATGCGGCTATCCCCAAGAAAACTTTAGCCCTTTGGTAGAAGTATTCCACCCCTGAGAGAGATCGCTCAAATGGAAGGGAAAATAATCCATAGAACCATGCCAAAAAGACTGCTGAAAGGATTGGTCCGAGAACGCAGAGCCAAAAAAGCCGATGAGCCAATAGCCCATGCTTCTCGTTAACACCATTAACACTTTTTTTCCAAAGCTTTTTCATGTGGCTCACTTTTATTTACATTAATAAAGTTAAATTCATGTTGTATGATAATGAATATGTTCCTAAAAATACAAGTGAACGTATTGAGAGATTTTCCTTAATCTTTTGGGTATACCTATACGAATACGCGCATCTTGCCCGGGTTTCCGTATTCATAATTCATCGTTGACCATCCAAACGATCACATGCAATGTGGACGCATCCAAATGAACACCTCGGGGGAGAGGGCAATGTCATCCGGTTATGTCAGAGGTTA
>JABXHG010000283.1 GCA_013393545.1 Alteromonadaceae bacterium
CGCCAAATACCACCGCGTAATTCAATGGTAGGCCGGCACTTAAGTTAGCAACACTTTCACCCACCTGAGCTGCTAATTCGCGAGTCGGCGTTAAAATGAGTACGCGTGCCGTGTTTGCCTTTGCGCGTTCGTTGCTTTTGAGTATGTCTAAAATCGGTAAGGTAAAGCCTGCAGTTTTACCTGTGCCGGTTTGCGCCGCTGCCTTTACGTCTTTACCAGCAAGTATTAACGGAATCGCTTGCTCCTGAACAGGGGTTGGTTCTGTATAACCTTGTCGTGTAAGGGCGACAAGGGTTTCAGGGCAAAGTCCGAGATCAGAAAAAGTCATGTATTAATAAGCAACTTAATGGTGATAAGAATCTGCATTCTACCCGAGAGCCGCGCTCGCCGCATTTCATTTAATGTTGAGTCAGGCCTGACTTTACTCAATACTCTCAGTTGAGCTAAATGTTTTATATCTGGGTTGCTTTATTGTTGTAAAAGAGTAGTTTGGTTGGTTGATAATTAACCTAACCAGGGAATGGCGCGACATGAAACTCTCCAACGTTCTATCTACAGTTAACCAGTTTGAGAAGTCTAAATTTATTAATTTTCTCGATCGCATATGCACGGAAGCCAGCTCGCACAATAAAGAAGTAGCGAAACAGTTTAAAAATATAGACGGCCAGATTAAAAATGCTTCCAGTGGTGAGGTTACTCAATTATTTAAGCTTGCCCTGTCGCTGTTTCAAAAAGAAGTTAAATCACAGCTAGCACTCAGTGGAGCCCAAGCAGCACTCCTGGTGAATATTCTTAGTCGCGATGGAAACTGTGTCGCACGAGTGTCCTGGATAGAGCAATTGTATGAAAAAGAATGGAAGCAAATCGACGCTCAGGCTAAAAGTTTAAAAACACTTTTCGCTGAGACTGAACAAACGGAAGTTTATGATGAGCCTAAACGGCTAGGAATTTACTATGCGTGTTTGCATGAAGCACTCCATAATGACGAACGCTCTAACCGGGAAGGTAAAATAACCGATGAAGAGCGGGGAATACTAAATGTTCTTGCTCAGAAACTTGATGTTACTGCTGATAACCGAGTCGCCATTGAGCACTTAATTGACCCTATTCCTAAAACGGGTGTTTCAGACTGCCTAAATCAGCTTCGTGAAATTGGTATTGTCTTTGTCTCGAAAAAGCATCAAACCGTTTACGTACCTGACGAAATTGTGGCATTGCTACACCGTATTCAATCTAAAGAGCTTGCGGATAAGCACCTTCTAAGAATTCTTCGGACATTCTCCGATGCTGAGTTATCGAATATTTTGAAAAGTCATGATAAGCGTATTCGTGGTGTCAGTCGTGATGAGAGAATCGAAACTGTTTTCAAAACGGGGTTATCGGTCAGTCAGATTCTTAGTGAGGATATGCACGGTGAACAGTCAGGCGTTACTGAGAAGAAGGATCGTTTAAAGTCGGTCATTGATGATCTGCAGCTCTCACTCGACAAGCTTGGAACAACTTTAGAAGAACGTTGCAGTTTAATTATTGGAGCGCTGAATTCTTCGGCAGAGCATGAATTCAATATTCTCTCAGCGACGGGCTACAAGTCGTTATTTGAGACACTAAGTCAGCATATGCCGACGCTACCGAAAATGCTAAAAGACGAGTTTGAGCTTGAACCTAATCAGGGCATAGACGTCGAGAAGTTACGAGCTCTTGCAATAACGCCATATGACATTTTATTTATGCTCTCGAACGAGCAGGTGAAGAGTTTGAAGTCTGACATGGGTATAACTCGTAGAGGTGACCCACGACAAGTTATTCTAGAGAGCTTCGCCGATGCGACAGACAAGTTAGTCGAGAATTACGAAGCTTTGGCAAAACGAGACTTAGCGGCACTGAAGCAAAAGAATATCGACATAGCAGAAGCTGATATCGGCGTTAAGTTTGAAGAAGTAACCAAAGCAATATTTGAAGAGCTTGGATTAATGGTCGACGAGGACTTACGCCGCGACATTAACACTGCCAAAGACAAAGCCGACATTCTGCTATCGTTAAGCGAAGATGATATTATTATCGGCGAAGCTAAGACCTCTAAGAAAGGGGACTTTGCGAAATATTCCACCACATCCCGACAAGTTAAAGCCTACGTCACGCGTTGCGAAGCTGCTGGCAAACGAGTTGCTCAGGTACTTATCGTAGCCCCCAGTTTTTCCAATGACTTTGTTGAGTCTGCGGAGATGGATACTGAGGTGAACATTTCATTATTGGAAGCTGCTGGCCTGAAGAAAATACTGGAGGCTTATAAGTCACGTAGAAATCCGAAATTTTCTGCGAAGCTATTTACCAAGGGGGGGCTTTTGAAGGCGGATTTGATTGCTAAGAATATATGAAGGCGCTAAGCCTTTGAAAGAGAAGTGACTTTCATTTCAATTATGCCATGCTCGCGTTATAGTAGCTCGAAAATGATTAGAAAAACCTAATCAAAAAATTT
>JABXHG010000284.1 GCA_013393545.1 Alteromonadaceae bacterium
TGGGACTATGAAGTCTTGGAAGTGCCGCGTAGTCCTATTGAAAAGCGCGTTTCATTTATTCTGGAAGCGGTAGATAACACTCTAACAACTGCTAGGTAAGGGGCTCTTGTAACAAGTGTTAGCTACAGTTGAACAATATTCTGTACATGTACCAATACTTATTTTATACTTGTTCAATAAATTGAACAAGTTGAGGTGTATATGAGAATAGTCTCTTTTACTGAAGCACGAAATGGCTTAAAAGCAGTGTTGGACAGCGTAATAAACGATGCTGATACAACGGTAATTACCCGTCGTGACTCGGAAGATGCAGTGGTGATGTCCTTGGATTACTACAACAGCCTAATGGAAACCGTGCACTTGCTCCGTTCGCCAGCAAATGCTGAGCATTTAAATAGATCTATTGCTCAATACAGAGAAGGTAAAGCCAAAAAGAGAGAGTTATTAGATGAGTAACAGGTTGCTGTCATGGACTGATGAGGCCTGGAAAGACTATTTATATTGGCAAACTCAAGATAAAAAGACACTTAAACGTATCAACAGATTAGTTGCCGATGTTAAACGGTCGCCGTTCGAGGGCATTGGTAAACCTGAGCCGTTAAAAGAAAATCTGTCGGGTTTCTGGTCGCGGCGAATCGATGATACGAATAGACTGGTATACGCAGCTGACGAGAGTGCAATTACAATTATTTCTTGTCGTTATCACTACTAATTAAGCACGCCAAAGCTAGGACGATCTGCAAGAGAGTAGGAAAGCGAAAAAGTGACTGTTAGCAATTGTCAACGAAATTGAGTTAGAGCTAAGTCGCTTGTAAAGAGTTAGCAAAGCCAGGCTCGGCGATGGCTTTTCCGTTGCTGCTTCGCTACTATTCCAAAGCTGCGCGAGCGGCGGACGTTAAGTTTCCCGGAGAGATAGTACGAATATGGTAAACGGATTCAATAGCCACGATGACATGGTCAATTCGGTCTGTGATGGGTTTATCAAGAGAGTCAATGATGTCGTACCCAATAATATAGAGCTTCTTTGCAACCAAGATGCTTATGAAATACTTACTGATGCATTTGGAAATGAATTTCAAAAGCATGACATAGAAAATGCAAGCATTGAGC
Source organism: Alteromonadaceae bacterium (assembly GCA_013393545.1). The sequence goes on from JABXHG010000284.1 coordinate 1,111, forward strand.
AAATCAACTCTATAGCAAAAGAATTGAGCGAATTTCTGGAAAAAGAGGTAAGTGCAGAGGAAGTCTGCGGTTTTATTAATGGGGCTCTTAAACAATCATTTGGTGACTGCCGTACTGTGCAATACAAAACTTAGCAGGTTCGAGTGGTTGAGACCTTCGCTAAAAGGAGAGTGTCTGTGCAGTTAGAAAACCTTGCTGAGTGGCTTGAAGGACTTCGGAAGGAAGACGACCTTCTTGTTGGTGAGCTGCATGTGCCCTTCTTGCAACAAAAAGAATCTATAGAAGTCTGCTTTGTGGGCCAGAAGAGGGCGGTCACGGAGAGTCAGCAAAAGACGCTGCTGGGTTATCTTGAGCAACTTGATACCATTCATCAGCAGGCCGTGGAACGAATCTTTACTGACTACCAGACAAATGTCGACATCTATCGGAGAGCTTTTCAAGAGTGGGGTGAAGACCCCGATGAGTATGCTCCTCTCGTCAATTCTGCTGAAGACTTAGCCCCAGTTATGTTGTATCAGAGCTTATTTATTCCTTCCTGGAAGGATGTAGGGACTTTCGGCATGGGGTTTTGGGCTAAGTGGGAAGTTGAGCATGGCGTCGGAATAAAATTTGAGAGCTGGCGCCTACTTGAAGCAGGCGAAAACTCTGTTCATTTTTGTTTTGAATAAACAAGCCGTTAATAACCTCAGTCACATCGACATCTTTTTTCAGGGCAGCTTTATCTTTCGTTCTAAATTAACTTATGCAGCGGGCGTTCTGACTTTAGAGGTAATAAATCATGAAAAAAACAATAGTAATGTGTTTCCTTATTTTCAGCGGGCTATTACAGGCTGATGAAAAAGTCACTAATTTTGAAGCAGTTGGTAATTTAGAGTCAAAGCATGATGTTGGCTGCATCAAATACATTGAGGCAAAAAATATTTATACCCCAGCTGATTTATTTAAATCATCGGCAGCTTGTGCTAACAAAAATAATGTAGAAGATGCGGCCAGATTATTTCTGCTTGCGAGAATTTATGGTTCCTACGACATAAAGCGAGTCAGTGACAGTAGTGCTCACCAAGGTATTATGGTTTTAGTTCAAAATACGTTTGCAG
>JABXHG010000285.1 GCA_013393545.1 Alteromonadaceae bacterium
GTGGAATAAGAAAGGGCCGAAAGGCCCTTTTTTTGTGGTGTAGTAATAAAGTTTCATACCTAGCAATAAAGAGCCATACTTAGTAATAAAGTTTCATACTCAAACATTTCTCTATTTAACTGTCATGGCTTAGTCGAAAAACTTTCTGATTTATTAAGCCTACACTGTGGAGTTCTTACCTACTGCAACGATATTAACTGCCCACATAAAAAGTTAAAAAATCTGATAAGCTAGTTTTTTATTCGATCTATGGAGTGGCGCTTGATGAGTAAATCTTCAGGCAAGGACATTAAGCATCGTGTAACGCTTGAAGCACAAACGAGACAGGTACGAGCTGCTACAGAATATGCTAAAAAATTTGCGGGTGCTAATGGGCTTATCGATAGAGTATTAAGCGAAAGAATTGTACCCATCCAAGCCGTAACAGCTTTTTTCGAAAGGTCAGAAGCCGTTAAAAATGCAAGCCGTATTGCAGAGTCGTTCGCTGAGACTCAAAACTCAATCGCTGAACAGCTTAAATTTAATTACCCGAAAACACTATTTGATCAGTTGGAGATGGTTAGCGAGGCTACTCGTTTAGCTATCTTCGATTCCGGAGTTGCTGCGCGTGCAACTGGATTAATCTCCCCGTTGAATTCGAAAGCTCTATCCGCAATTACGATACCCCAGACAGAACTGATTACTGAGAATATTTCACGAGTGATGCGGGACTTTTATTCCGAGATAGAGACGGACTACCCAGTTCAAGCAGAAGCTATAAAGCAAGAAGTGGAAGCAATACATTTTACAGCGACTGACCCAAGTTCTAGAAATCTTAGTTTGGAGCAGGCACAGTCGCTGTTGAATACTTTAATGATGGCTATCATGCTCTTTTACACTGTCGTAGGCCACCATAATAGCGAGGTGGAGTCGAATAACAACAAGGAGTTTCAAGATAAGCTACTTAACTCTGAAACTCAGATGCTTAGCCAAATGTATGAATTGAATAGTCACATCTCTTCTGTCTTAGAAACTAAGCATGACTTAGAAAAAGATATGGTTGAATATGTTGTACTGAGGCCTGTAAACCTACGCACTAAGCATCATAAGGGACCGGAGTCTCACGTTATAGTCACGTTGAGACCGAATCAAAAAGTTGAGCTTTTAAAGAGAGGGGAGCCTCCTAACAAGAAATGGATATATGTAGGATACCAAGATCATGTTGAGGGGATCCCGCGTACTGGATGGGTTTATAAGAAATACCTTAAACGGATTTGAAACTAAACTTGCTAAAATAAGCTTGTCGCGGAAAACGTAATAAAAAAATAGGTTAAATGTTTTTTCTTTTATTTAATATGCACTAAACTCGACTGCTACTGCTTTACACGATGATATTAGGACATGAGATAAAAATATGAATTTTGACAATATGATTTCGTTAATTACGGCTAACGGTTTTTTGATCTCGGTTTTTTCCTTTCTAGCCGTAATTATCGGTATTTGGTATAAAGTCTATAGGGCTCGGCAGGCGAAACGAGCAAATGATATTTCTGAAACCAAATTAAATAGCGACTTACAAGAAGCTCAGCCTGACGTTTCTATTTCGGCAAGAATAGAGAAAGGTGCTTTTCCCAAAGATTCTGACAGTGAGTTTAAGGTAATTGCCACTATTTTTAACGGAGGCTCGAAAAATATTACAATATTAGAAGTTACCTTGTTCGCTCAACATAAAAATGAGGACGGTGGGGATGTTGCCTTTGAACTTCCTGAATACGAAATGACAAAGGAACCCTGTATAGTGAAAGCTGGGGAAAACCACTCGGTAACTTTGACTTTAACTGCTTTTAAAGATCTCACCTCAGGTCGATTCTCCTATGAAGTAGGAGCTTTAGTTAAAACCGGAACTTTTAAGTATTATGAGAAATCAAAAAGAAAGACGGGATGGGTTTGGTAGATAAAGTTTTTGGGCTTGTCAGGCATATGTCCCTGACAAGCTGAAATTTCAACGCTAGCAGTCAAACACTGCGTATATATGTCATGAGCCTGACCTTTTCTCCTGAAACTTACAATTGTTGGGCTAAAGCAAAAAACAGCCTTAACGAATGTCCAGCGCCTTTTTAACTTTCCATAAGATGGCTTTTCTTTAAATGAAAGTTTATATTTTTATCCAAGGTCTTTTAATTTGGCATGGTATAAGTTGTATACATTATTCTCATTCAATAAGTCTTCGAGCTTTCTAAGGCATATATTAAAAGCACGAGACTTTT
>JABXHG010000286.1 GCA_013393545.1 Alteromonadaceae bacterium
TTTCTTATTATTGATCGGGTTCGACTTCACTAGTTCCCACTTCTTCTCCATCTTGGACTTCAATAATGCTAACCGTTTTGATTGGATCATGCATTTCATCAAAAGTAAAGGTTCCTGTAATACCTTCAAAGTCTTCAATATTTTCAAGTCCCCTATTGATATCGGCTGAATTTGTAGAACCTGTTTCTTCAATTGCTTGTTTCAACAGATAAACTGTGTCATAGGCAAGCCCTGCAAACATATCAGGTTCAGTATCAAAATTTTCCCGATAGTTAGAAACAAAATCTTGTGTATCAGGATCATCACTAGTAAGCACAAAATGTGATGTATGATAAATATCATTCATATTCTCTGGAGAAGCCAGGTCGTAGATAATATCATTACCAAAACCATCAGGACCTAAAATTGGTTGATCTATGCCCATTTCACGCGCCTGATTAATAATAGGACCGCCTTCTTCATAGTATCCTGGAACAAAAAGGACATCAAAATCCATTTGCTCAATATTTGTTAGCTCAGCGTTAAAATCATTCTGCCCTTCAGAAAAATTCTCAACAGAAACAATCTCTCCATCAAATGCTTCTGTAAATTCATCGGTTAGTCCTGTAGCATAGTCACTCGAGTTATCTCCTAAGATCACTGCTTTTTTTGCATCCAATTCATCATTAGCAAAATTGGCTAATGCACCCCCTTGAAAGGAGTTGGTAAAACCTGTCCGATAAGCATAAGGCTCTACATTCCCATCTTCATCTGTTAAAACACCATCATCGGTAGCACTTGGCGAAATAAGCGGCACTTGCGCTTCATTCGCATTGGGAATAGAAGCTTGCATAGGACCTGTCAAAGCAGGACCAATCATTGCAACCGCATTATCACGTGTAGACAAACGAGTGGCGATACTAGCTGCTTCTGCCTCATCTGATTGTGTATCATATTCTTCAATATTAATCTCTTGACCATCAATACCGCCATCATCGTTGATTTCATCCGCTGCCATTTGTACCGCATTTGCCTGGGTCGTCCCATAGCCTGAGGCAGAACCCGTTAATTCAAACATCGATCCAATATTAATCGCTTCATCATCTTCTGCGGTATTGCCTTCTTGTCGTCCACCACCACTCGAACACGCCGAGATAAATACCGCTGAAAAACTCACCACTCCCAAAAACCATCTTTTCATTTTCATCATATATTCCTCCCACTTTTTCATTTATTAAACAACCAAAAATTAAAATCATTGCATTAATTCGGAAAGTAAGGACACTACGCCTCGACTCCACTCGCCCTAGTACTGTTCATCTCTTCGCTTACGCTTCGATCTCATCAAGGTCTAAGCGACAAGTCGCTAAGGCCTTGAAGGATCTACTCTTAGCTCCCTTTGGTCGCTGAATCGTAGTGATTCGGTTACTTCGGTCACTACGCCTCGCTTTCGCTCGCCCTAGTACTGTTCATCTCTTCGCTTACGCTTCGATCTCATCAAGGTCTAAGCGACAAGTCGCTAAGGCCTTGAAGGATCTACTCTCAGCTTCCTCTGGTCGCTGAATCGTAGTGATTCGGTTACTTCGGTCACTACGCCTCGCTTTCGCTCGCCCTAGTACTGTTCATCATCTACTCTCAGCTCCCTTTGGTCGCTAAATCGTAGTGATTCGGTTACTTCGGTCACTACGCCTCGCTTTCGCTCGCCCTAGTACTGTTCATCATCTACTCTCAGCTCCCTTTGGTCGCTAAATCGTAGTGATTCACAGCAAATAAAAAAGCCCTTGTTTTTACAAGGGCGAATCAGTCGCGGTACCACCTAATTTTGAAAGTCTTGCTTTCCTTTGACGAATAACGCTCGTTTAAGCGGAACGGCTTTTGGCTCGCTCTCCTCCGGAATGTCTTTACATCTAGTATTCACTTAAACTATTTTCAGCCAAGATAGTTTTTCTCTAAAAAGTTTTTTACTAAATGTTTGTTCCTTCTCAGGCATTTTTGTATTAGCTTTAAATTACAAGAAAAGCCTTGAAAAGTCAAGCTTTTTAGCAAGATTATTACTGAAAGTTTCCTTTTTATTTTCTTGTAATTTAAATAGAAAAATTTTAGACTATAATAAGAAAGAGGTGAGAATATGTATCCTGGCTATTACCGTAAGCCCCATAACTAGGAACCA
>JABXHG010000287.1 GCA_013393545.1 Alteromonadaceae bacterium
GCATTATCCTGCGCGGCAGCTATCTCTATGTTTACCACTTGGCGGCTCTCTTTGTATGCGGCACAAGTAGGGGCTGAAATATCGACACGCTTGTACAGGCATTATATGCGACAGCCCTGGCTTTTCCATGCAAGTGGAAGCAGCAGCCAATTAACTAATCGAATTTCTCAAGAATCGAATCGAATAACAAACTTGGTAATACAGCCTTTAATGCAAATGAATGCCAAAGGTGTGCTGGCAATAGTGATGGCAACAGCTATTTTCGTTTTCAACCCTTTAGTTGCATTGATAGGGCTGTTAGTTTTTGGATTAGCTTATGTGGTGTTGTATAAAACGGTTCGGAAACGCTTAAGTAGTAATGGAACTGATATTTCTAAATCAAACCAGCAACGATTCAAATTAATGAATGAAGGTTTTGGTGGAATTAAAGATACTTTACTACTTGGTCGCCAAGCTGAATTCAACCAGCTATTTGATAAATCAAGTAAGATATTAGGTCGTGCTCAAGGGGTTACAAGGGCTCTATCTCAGGCTCCGCGTTATGCAATGGAACTTGTCGCTTTTGGCGCGGTAATATTCTTAGTGCTGTATTTATTGTCTGCTTATGACGGAAACCTTGGAAATATTCTACCAGTTTTATCGGTGTATGCGTTAGCCGGGTTTAAACTACTTCCTGCATTTCAGCAAATGTACACCAGTCTAGCGCAAGTAAAAGGTAATATATCTTCTTTCGATAGTATCGAAGAGGACTTAGCGGCAAGCCAAAACAGTGAAGATATCGAACCCGCATCTACGGTTGGAAAACTTTCCCCCAAAAAGTTAATAAAGCTCGACAACGTCAGTTTTAGTTATCCGGGTAAAGAAGAAAAAGCACTAAGCGAGTTTACTTTGGATATACCAGTAAACCAGGTTATTGGTTTAGTTGGCGCTTCTGGTTCGGGTAAGTCGACAGCTATAGATATTCTGCTTGGGTTAATAGAACCTCAAAGTGGTTCTTTAGTAGTTGATGGAAAAAACATAAATGGCCAGAAAAAAAGAGCCTGGCAAAATAATGTAGGTTTTGTACCTCAGGCTATATTTTTAGCGGACTCTAGTATTAGAGAAAATATAGCTTTTGGAATACCTCCAGAAGAGATTGATGAAAGCCGCGTAACTCGAGCTGCACAAATGGCTCATTTAGATGAACTACTGGAGCGTTTACCCGAGGGTTTAAATACGCGAGTTGGTGAACGTGGTATACAGCTTTCAGGTGGGCAACGACAACGAATAGGTATTGCCCGAGCACTATATGACGATGCGGAAGTTTTAGTTCTAGATGAAGCGACTAGTGCTCTTGATGGTATTACAGAAAAGCTTGTAATGGATGCTATCCATGACTTTTCGGGCAGAAAAACAATAATTATGATTGCTCACCGTTTAGCTACGGTGAAAAAGTGCAACTGTATTTATTTATTAGATAATGGAAAGGTTATAGATAACGGTAGATACGAAGATTTGGTCAGTAGAAGCGATATGTTCCAGAAAATGGCCAAGCACGCTTAATTTATACGTAAGGGCAAGAGATGTTAAGTAACTCAACGATTTTAGTAACAGGTGGCACGGGCTCTTTCGGTCATAAGTTTATTCCTATGACCTTGGAAAAGTACAACCCAAAAAAAATCATCATTTTCTCGCGCGATGAGATGAAACAGTGGGAAATGGCTAAGCTTTTCCCGAACGATGACCGCCTTAGGTTTTTTATTGGCGACGTTCGCGATAAAGAGCGTTTGTACCGTGCTCTTGATGGTGTAGATTATGTTGTTCATGCTGCAGCCACTAAAATTGTCCCGACTGCCGAGTACAATCCGTTTGAATGTGTGAAGACCAACATTCATGGTGCCATGAACGTGATTGATGCGGCAATAGATAAAGGCGTGAAAGGTGTCGTCGCTCTGTCTACAGATAAAGCCAGTAGCCCGATAAACTTATATGGCGCAACAAAACTAGCTTCAGATAAACTATTTGTTGCTGGTAACTCCTATGCTGGCGGACATCAAACTAAATTCTCTGTTGTGCGTTATGGGAATGTTATGGGTTCCCGCGGTTCTGTTATACCATTCTTTATGTCCATTCGTGACAAAGGCGTG
>JABXHG010000288.1 GCA_013393545.1 Alteromonadaceae bacterium
GGTTAATTCAACCGAAAAAGAACTCCAGAACGCTCTGATGCGCCTTAAACATGGCAGGCCCAAGGTAGTCGATAAGAAACGCAAAATAAGTATCTCAGCGCTTGCAGAAGAAGCAGGCGTCTCCGATTCTGCTATTCATAATCGTTACCCGGAGATAGCAGCCCAGGTGCGCGAAATCACAGGCAAAGCGCATAAGACTCAACGGGACGAAAAAAATGAAAAATTAAAGTCTGAGAAAACGAAGAACAGAGAGCTTAGAGAATATATAGAACAGCTTGAATCAGACATACGTAAATTGACTTCCATTAACGCCACGCTGAGTGATGAAAATGCTCAGTTAAAAGCTGAGTTGGCAAGCGGTAACGTTGTAAGAATTAGTAATAAAATGCAGTAGTTCAACTATTATTTTGCAGTTAAAAATAAATAGGTATTTTACCTGACAGGCGGTCATGAACGAGGAGTCGACCTTTGAGTTCTTTACCTAATTCAACTAGTAACCTCCCTGCTATTAGTCAGTGTGGATGGCCGCAATCAGACACGGCACACCTATCCCAGCAATATTGCGCATGTTGTTATTGTGTCATGCGTTTAAGTCGATTATTGTCAATTACGTAACGAAAAACCAAAGTTAGATATTGTTGTGCACCGGTTAGCACGTAACTGAGCATGCTCAAATTGCTCTTGCTTATCTAAAAATATTAAAGATAAAAATATTATTTTTTATCAGTAACTTAAGAGCCAGTAATTATCAATTGAAACAGTTAAAAAATGTAAACCAAGAGTATATAAATATCTGCCTGAGGAGGAATGCAAGTGTTCGAGCGTATGAGTGAGGCGATCGGTAGATTATGGTGTTGGTTGATGGCTCAAGATGATCCATCCTTCATGGTATCGCTAGTTGCTCTAATAATATCGTTTATCGCACTGCAATATAATGTAAGAACATTTTGGTTGAAAGCAGGCGACAAAGTCAGGTTTAATTATTCTGTTGCCTCGAGTATAGAGGCTGAGGATAATTATATTAGTTCTATCACGCTAGAGAACTTAAAAGATAAAGCCTTGGTAATATTTGAGATTCATTTAAAGCTTGCGAATGGTCTGTATCTAGAATTGGAAAGATATGAGGATTCTCCATTAGTTGTTGAGCCTTTTGGTGTATTTCAAAAAAACTATGACCCGGTAATTTTTTATAGCTCGAATGGAGACCGAGTGAAATTAGACCACCTCTTGGATTCCCGTAAAAGTAAACCTCATGTCGTACTTTCTACAACTAACGGAAAACAGAAAGTTAAAGCTAATATTCCAAGGTGGACACCTTTGGGAGAGTATTTTGGAAATGTTTACTCCGGCATCATTCAGCCTATGCGGCTAATTCATCGCGATAAGGCGTATGGGAGTAATGTACGCTTCCTTCTGGACATAGAAAAGGCTGATGGGGAAAGGGAGTGTGTGCCGATTCATTCAGAGGATTTCCGTCAAAGTAGGCTCAAAAATATCGAGCTTACTGAAGAATCCCTTAAGGATAAGCCATCATTCGTAGCCCTTATAGAATCGCACCTTTCTGAGGGATTAGTAAACTGGAAGAATTACGATATTATCGAATTTAGAAAGGAGGTAGAGCAGATTGAAGGTTTTAAGGACAAAAATCCGATCAAGCCAGACCAAGTAGGTGCTCTCCAATACCATATCGTTGGGCGAATATTGAATTGGATAGAAAGTTGGAAGATGTCGCGTCAGAATCGCCGTCGAGTAAGAGCTCGCAGCAAACCGAAGCACGACGGTTAGTCAGGCTCATCTTGGCGCTAATGTTAAGTGAGTAAGGGCTTAGCAAGAAAGAAAACCAATTATACTGCTCAAAGAACCACTGGAAAAAAGTCCGGAATCACCGAAATACGCATGGAGAAAGAAAAAACGCCAAAGAAACCGAAAAGCGCAAGTTGTTGGACTGTTTTTCACTGCGCTTCAAACCAGCCGTGAAAGCCCTCATTATAAGGGTTAAATTATGCTCAAAAGTAATAACCGGAAATTTTAACAATACAAGGCATCAGGGATTGGTGAACTGCTCAGAATTGTCATCGAACAGTTCCATATTCACTGCTCTATTGTTCGAGAGGTTTA